>CAZLSN010000006.1:0-36482 GCA_964562265.1 uncultured Oscillospiraceae bacterium | reverse complement strand
CAGGTATCTCCACCCTGTCCTCCCTCATCGGAGCAGCAGGCCGTGACAATGCTGATTTCAGCCTCTGGACCGAAGAGCAGCAGACCAAGTTCTGGGCTGAGGTTGACAACGCAGTCGTTCCCTTCGCACAGGGCATCGTTGACTACTGCGTAGAAGGCGGCTACAACGCAGAAGGCGACGTAGCAGGCGCATCCGCAAACTGGGGCTTCAGCGGCAACTCCACCACTGTTGAAGCATTCGCAGAAGAGATCGGCAACGCCTACGCATGGAACTTCTCCGCAATGGAAATAGAAGTCGGCCTTTCCGACTCCCTCGCAAACCTGATGGATCCCGAAGTTTACGCATACGCAACCGTCGGTGTTAAGACCGGCGACTCCGCAGCAAGCATCACCGGCATCCAGAAGACCGGCGACTACAGCATGCGCATCGTTATGGACAGCTTCGACGCTGTTGCAATTTACCAGCTCGCAGTTTCCGTAACTCCTATGCACTACTACGGCGACGCTTCCAAGTACGACTACGAGAACAACCAGTTCGGTTTTGAGAAGGGCGACCTTTCCACCGTTCGTGCAAAGACCACCACTCCCATGGGCGCAGGCCCCTACAAGTTCCTCTCCTTCGAGGACGGCGTTGTTAAGTTCGAGCGCAACGACAATTACTTCCTCGGCGCACCCAAGATCAAGAATGTTTACTTCCAGCAGTGCACCACCGAAGGCGATAAGCTCAACGGTATCACCACCGGCACCATCGACCTCACCGATCCCACCATCAACGCCGACGTTATGAAGGCGATCAAGAATGAAAACTCCAATGGCGAGCTGACCGGCGACAAGATCACCACCTCCCTCGTTGACAACCTCGGCTACGGCTACATCGGCATCTGCGCCGACAATGTCAAGGTCGGCGACGACAAGGGTTCCGAGGCTTCCAAGAACCTCCGCAAGGGTATCGCTACCATCGTCAGCGTATACCGTGACATCTCCGTTGACTCCTACTACGGCGAGATGGCATCCGTCATCAACTACCCCATTTCCAACACCTCTTGGGCTGCTCCTCAGGCAACTGACGCAGGCTACGAGATCGCATACTCCACCGATGTAAACGGCGATCCTATCTACACCAGCGATATGGACACCGAGGCTCGCTACGAGGCAGCTAAGGCAGCAGCTCTCGGCTTCTTCGAGGCAGCAGGCTACACCGTCGAGAACGGCAAGGTCGTTGCAGCTCCCGCAGGCGCAAAGCTTGAGTTTGAGGTTCAGATCCCCGCAGACGGCAAGGGCGACCACCCTGCATTCATGTCCCTGACCCTCTCCAAGGAAGCTTTCGATGCAATCGGAATCAACTTCATCGTAACCGACATCACCAACAGCTCCGAGCTGTGGGATAACCTCGACGCAGGCCAGGTCGATATGTGGGCAGCAGCATGGGGCTCCACCGTCGATCCCGACATGTACCAGGTATATCATTCCTCCAACGCAACCGGTTCCAACCACTACAGGATTGCTGACGATGAGCTCGATAAGCTCATGCTCGAGGCTCGCACCAGTGCAGACCAGACCTTCCGTAAGGGCCTGTACAAGGAGTGCCTTGACATCATCCTTGACTGGGGCGTTGAGATCCCGACCTACCAGCGCAAGAACTGCGTTGTTTGGAGCTCCGAGCGCGTTAACAGCGAGACCGTAACTCCCGACATCACCCCGTTCTACGGCTGGATGGCAGAGATCGAGAACATCGAGCTCAAGTGATAGCACTTTAAGCTCAAAATATACCTTAGCAACTACTTGAAAGTTGCCCTGAGACTCTTTTCGAGTCTCAGGGCAACCGTGCTGCAAATCGGAGAGGCATCTGCCGCTTTGCGGACGCCTGTCTGATGTGCAGCACAGCATGTCGTATATACAGATCGGAGGAAAGACCCGTGTGGAAATACATAGTAAAGAGGATACTGATCACGATACTCGTCCTCTTTCTCGTGGCGTTTATAATATACGCCCTCATGCGCAGCCTTCCCACTTCCTATGTGGAAGCAGTGGCTCGTGCAAAGTCCCAGCAGCCCGGTGCTAAAAGCTACCAAGAATGGCTGGATCAATTAACAGCCATGTATAATATGAACGGAAGCATCTTCGAAGGCTTCTTCAGATGGGTAAAAGACTGCTTCAGCGGCAACTTCGGTGATAGCTGGTACTACACTGTTCCCGTTCTTGAAAAGTTCAACGATACCGTTTGGGTCAGCTTTATCATGGGTGCGATCGCAATGTTCTTCGAGATCATCATCGCAATCCCCCTCGGCGTTGTTGCAGCTACCAAGCAGTACAGCAAGACCGACTATACGGTTTCCGTCCTTGCCCTTGCGGGCATATCACTGCCGACCTTCTTCTTTGCGTCACTGATGAAGCTCGTCTTCTCTGTCAGACTCGGCTGGTTTGACCTGTTTGGTCTGACGGGCCGAATGCATGACCAGCTTGACGCATGGGGCCAGTTCTTAGACTATGCAAGTCACTTGGCGATGCCCGTTATAACCCTTGTCGTTATAAGCGTCGGCTCGCTGATGAGATATACACGAACCAATATGCTTGAGGTTTTAAATGCCGACTATATCAGAACCGCCCGTGCAAAGGGCCTTTCCGAGAAGAAGGTCATCTACCATCACGCATTCAGAAACACACTCATTCCCCTCGTAACCATCCTCGGCGGCTCTCTGCCCGGTCTCTTCTCCGGCGCACTTATCACCGAGACCCTCTACTCCATCCCCGGTATCGGCTATGCCTCCTACTATGCAATGGTCGGCGGCGATATACCGTTCAGTATGTTCTTCCTTGTGTTCTCAGCCTTGCTGACGCTGATCGGTAACTTCATTGCGGACATTCTGTACGCAGTTGTCGATCCGAGAGTAAGAATAGCATAAGAAAGGAGGAGCTTTAGATGAGTAACAAAGAAAACATGGCACAGGACGAGCCTCAGGTAAACGGATCCCCTGTTGCAGACAATGAAGAAAGCTTCTCCCTTAACGATGACCGCCGTGTTAAGGTGCTGTCACCGTCAAGAATGGTATTCAAGCGTTTTATCAGAAACGGCATTGCGGTCGCAGGCCTCAGCTTCCTGCTCCTCATGTTCATCTTCTCCTTCATCGGCGGCATGGTTTCCCCCTACGCCGAGGACGAGATATTCTTCCATGTTGTCGGTCAGATCAAGGATGTCGCAGGTCTCTCCGAGAACAGCGGCTATGTCTATGCCGCAAAGACCGATGAGTTCACCGGTGCTGTCCAGTCCTACGCACTCCGTGCGATCAACGAAGGCACCGACACCTTTGAATACAGAGACAATACCTATGCCGTTCAGAAGGAAGGCAAGGACTTTTACAGTGTGTGGCATAACGGTCAGAACATCGGCATTTGCTACATCGACCTTGTAAATCCCTCTGTTGAAGGCACCGTATTCTCATACGAATTCACCTATAACGCACTCAAGGCCTACGCAGCGGAGACCGATGAGGAAGGCGAGGTACCCGCAGAGGGTGCCGAGATCCAGCCCCTTGTATTCTCCGCCGACGGTAAGGACTATACCGTTGACGCAGACGGCTATATCTTCGACGGAAGCACTCAGGTAGCTTACATCGATCGCTTTATAGTTCAGTCCATCCTGCCCGACTTCATTATCACCAAGGACTTCAAGGATGCCCTTGTTAAAGCGGTTGACGGCAAGATCGAGGATCCCGATTTCAAGGGCTCCTTCGAGATGACCTACACAGACCCCGAGGGCAAGAAGCTTAACTATGTCCTCGAGTATGACGCTCTCCACGAAAAGTGGGACATCCAGCAGGACACCAAGACCACCAAGATCTACACCTACGGCGAGCCCTCCTCCGAGCATTGGCTCGGCACTGACCGCAACGGCATGGACATGCTCACCCGCCTTATGTACGGTGGCCGTGTATCCCTGCTCATCGGCTTCATCGTCGTTATAATCTCCACCGTCATCGGTGTTATCCTCGGCGGCATCTCCGGCTACTTCGGCGGCTGGGTTGACAGTGTTATCATGCGAATCGTCGATGTGTTCTACTGTATACCGTCGATGCCTATCATAATTATACTGGGTGCGATGATGGATGCCCTAAGGGTCGATCCAACGATCCGAATGGTCTACCTGATGCTCATCCTCGGTGTCCTCGGCTGGGCAGGCATCGCCCGTCTGGTCAGAGGTCAGATCCTCTCCCTGCGTGAGCAGGAGTTTATGACCGCGACCGAGGCATGCGGCGTCAGAGTATCCCGCAGGATCTTCAGACACCTTATCCCCAATGTCATCCCCCAGCTCATCGTTTCCTGCACCATGAGCCTCGGCAGTACCATCATCACGGAAGCAACGCTGTCCTTCCTGGGCCTCGGCGTTAAGTTCCCGTTTGCATCCTGGGGCAATATTATAAACGATGTCAACGACACCTATGTTCTCACGAACTACTGGTTCATTTGGATACCCGCAGGCATCTGCCTGCTGCTGACGGTCCTTGCGTTCAACCTCGTCGGTGACGGCCTGCGTGACGCGTTCGACCCGAAGATGAAGAGATAAGGAGGAGAGCTAAATGGCAAAGAAAAAAGCTGTAGGTTATCTCTCCGCCAAGGAATCCCGCAGGATCTCGAGAGAAAACCGCAAGATCACCAAAGAGCTTGAAAAGAAGTACAAGCGTAAAAATGTTCCCGAATCCGAGTTTTTGACTCAGATGAAGGATCCCTCAAATGTTCTGGAGATTGACAATCTGCATACCTACTTCTTCTCCGATGTCGGCACCGTCAAGGCTGTTGACGGCATCGACTTCGAGGTACCCAAGGGCAAGACCGTTGGCGTCGTCGGTGAATCCGGCTGCGGCAAGAGCGTGACCAGCCTTTCCATCATGCAGCTTCTCCAGCGTCCTCAGGGCCAGATCGTCGAAGGCGAGATCAGATTCGACACCGGCGATAAGGTCTACGATATTGCCAAGACCCCCATTTCCCAGATGCAGAAGCTCAGAGGCAACTATATCTCAATGATATTCCAGGAGCCTATGACCAGCCTCAACCCCGTTTTCCGTATCGGTGAGCAGATCGAAGAGGTCATCGAGCTTCACGACGGCGAAGGCAAGAGCAAGGACGAGGTCAAGGCAAGAACCATCGAGCTTCTTGAGATGGTCGGCATCGCAAACAGTGAGGGCGTTTACAAAATGTTCCCCCACGAGCTTTCCGGCGGTATGCGTCAGCGTGTTATGATTGCAATGGCACTGGCCTGCAACCCCAAGCTCATCATTGCGGATGAGCCCACCACCGCACTGGATGTTACCATTCAGGCTCAGATCCTCGATCTGCTGCGTCACCTCAAGGATAAGATAAACTCCTCCATCATGATAATAACCCACGACCTCGGCGTTATTGCCGAGATGGCGGACTATGTCGTTGTCATGTATGCGGGCAGAGTTATCGAAAAGGGCACAGCGGAGGAGATATTCGCAAATCCCGCACACCCTTACACCATCGGACTTATGGCTTCCAAGCCCTCTGTCGGCAAGAAGGTAGACAAGCTCTATTCCATCCCCGGCAAGGTTCCCAATCCGATAAACATGCCGAACTACTGCTACTTCAAGGACCGCTGCGAAAAGTGCGTCGAACGCTGCGACGGCAAATATCCGCACCAGGTCAAGATCAGCGATACTCATTATGTCTCATGCTACCGCTACTATGACGAGAAGGAGGGTGAATAATCATGGCAAAAGAGATAATCACCAACGAATTCACCCCCGTTGAGTATGATCCTCAGTACATTCTGATGGTCAATGCGCTGAAAAAGTACTTCCCCATAAAGGGCGGTCTTTTCGGCTCCGTCACCGGCTATGTCAAGGCGGTTGACGGCGTCACCTTCAACCTCAAGCGCGGCACCACCATGGGCCTCGTCGGTGAGTCCGGCTGCGGCAAGACCACTACCGGCCGTACCATTCTTCGCCTTTCCGGCGATAAGACCGGCGGTCAGGTTCTCTTTAACGGTCAGGAGGTCTACGACCTGAACGATAAGGAGATGCGCTCACTGCGTACCAAGATGCAGATCATCTTCCAGGACCCCTTCTCCTCGCTGTCTCCCCGTCTCCCCGTAGGCGAGATAATCGGCGAAGCGGTAAGAGAGCATAAGCTCGTACCTCAGAATGAGTTCGACGATTACATCGATCAGGTCATGGATAACTGCGGTCTCCAGCCCTTCCATAAGGACAGATACCCCCATGAGTTCTCCGGCGGTCAGCGTCAGCGTATCTGCATAGCAAGAGCACTTGCGCTGAATCCCGAGTTCATCGTCTGCGATGAACCTGTATCCGCGCTCGATGTTTCCATCCAGGCTCAGATCATAAACCTGCTCAAGGATCTTCAGGAGAAGTACAAGCTCACATACCTGTTCATCTCCCACGACCTTTCCGTTGTTGAGCATATTTCCGACACTGTCGGCGTCATGTATCTCGGCAACCTCGTTGAGTACGGCGAAACGGACGATATATTCCGCAATCCGCTGCACCCCTACACCAAGGCTCTGTTCTCCGCGATCCCCATCCCCGACCCCACGGTTAAGATGAACAGAATTGTCCTTGAAGGCTCCATCCCCTCTCCTGCAAATCCGCCCTCCGGCTGCAAGTTCCATACCCGCTGCGCAAACTGCATGGAACGCTGCAAGGTCGAGGCACCTGTCCAGAAAGAGGTCGAGCCGGGTCACTATGTGGTCTGCCATTTGTACGATAAGTAATGGCGAGGCGCAGAAAAACCTACGATGACGATGACGGCAGAACCATAGTCGATATGAGCGCCGTCGAAAAGCCGAATCTTCTGAGCTTCAATCCCGCCTATATGGACAGGAAGGAGCCGACCCCCCAAAAGGAGGAGACTCCGCAGGAGGATCGCCCTTGGGAGGCAAAGAAGGATGAAATGCCGAAGGAGCTTCGCAGAGCTTATGTCTGGGGCGCACTCAAAGCATCCCTGCTCATAGGTGCGGCATTCGGCTGCGGCTTGGGTCTCGTCATCTATCTCATAACGCTCATGGCGTAAAAAGAAAAACTCCGTATCTTAGATACGGAGTTTTTCTTTTACATATACCTTTCAATAAACACATCGAGTTTTTCGGCATACTCCGGCATTTTGAGCCAACTTGTTTCAATATGCCGAACGCCCTTTGAAAACAATGCGTCCTTCGGCTGCGGCAAACTTTCATATATCTCCCGACCCATGGAGACCGGAACAGTCGGATCATCCTCGCCGTGGACGACCAAAACAGGCACCTTGGTGTTTTTAACATGCTCCCACACACGGGCATCCTCGACATCGTATCCCGCCACAAGGCGGTTTAAATGCTTCATGGGAGTGTAAAGTATGCCGAGCTGCTTTCGCAGAAGCTGTGACGCATCGCAAAAACCGCTGTCGTCAACGATGAACGAAACGCTGTCGGGAACACGATCTGATGCCATCAAAACGCTTGCGCCGCCCAAGGAAAAGCCGTGCAGGACGATTTTTGCCTCGGGGTACATCTCACCCAGCAGCCGCAGCCACTTGAGGCAGTCCTCGCTTTCAAAAAGACCGTAGCCGAAGAAGCTGCCGCCGCTTTCACCGGAGGCGGTATTGTCCGGACAAAAGACATCGAAGCCTCGACTGTGATAGTATTCAAAAAGCATACCTGCGGTTTCGGCATGATCGGAGTGATAACCGTGGACGATGAACGCAATGCGCTCATGCCGTGAGTCAGCACATGGGAATAAGAAGCCGCAAAGTTCCTCACCACGGTCGGAGAGCATGGTGAATTTATCATGCGTAAGAGCGTTCAGACGAGCCTTTTTGCCGTCACGAAAGGGGTAGTACTGATCTACATGCGTTTTGCCGTCAAACAGCATGGAGCTTATCTTCGATCTGCTTCGGTAGAAAACAAAGCGGTAGAGATCAGCAAAGACTAAAACCGGCACCGCAACGGCGGAGGTGATGATGGCAGCCTTCATATCAGCCGACCTTCAGCACCGCACCGACGCTGGCAAGCAAGGTGAAGGCGACGACTGCTATCTGGAACAGAAGCTTACCGAAGACGCCGCACAGAGCGGATGTGCCGACTCTGCGGCGGGAGTAGTTGTAGGCAACGATGATGCCGACACCTGTGACGACCTGGATGATGCTTGCAAAGCGGGTGAAGCCAACAAAGCTGTCAAGCCCAAGGAGCGCAAGGACAAGGCAGGGCAGGGAGGCGCAAAGCCATGACAGATTCTTGCTCCAACCTGTCTGCTCACCGACAATATCACGCAGATTCAAAGTGTTTGCCCAGAACGAGGTGGCAAGCGCAAGCAGGGTGAAGACATAGCCGACGATGCTGACCCAACCGCCAAGCTCACGGGCAAGATCTACCAGTGCGCCGTCCTCGGTGATATTCTTTCCGGCACCGAGAAGGGTGGTGATAGTGATGACGAAGATCAGCAGCGCATTAACGGCAAGACCAAGTGCGATGGCTGCCCTGATGCGCTTGACATCGCCGCACAGACCCTTGACAACCTGCGGGGTACTCATGACCGCTGAGAGGGAAAAGCTTATCATGCCGAACAGAGCAAGAGCATTGTTAACGCCCTGCCAGCCTGTGGACAGAGGCTCGGTGCCGCGGATAAGCGTTGCGACGAAAATAATGCAGACGACGGCGACCATTGCAACGACAGCAAACTTCTCACATATACCGACGAGCTTCATTCCGACGAATACGACGCCTGCACCCAGAACATAGAACAGGAGCATACCGGCCCAGTCGGGGAGACCGAACCATGAAGAGAACACAGCAGCGGCACCGGTCAAAAATGCGCTTACATTTACGATAACGGAAATACCGAGGAGAATAAAGGCACCCCAGGTGAGGATGGTTTTTATCTTACCGTCAAAAAGCTCCGCATTGAAGCAGGAGACAAACTGCGCTCCGTTATTGTTGTAGCTGAGTTCTGCGATTATAAGGTGCAGCACTAAAGCTACAGCATAGGCAAAGAGCAGTATCCAAACAACATCAACAATGCTGTTGTGAGAGGCAAGGTAGGGGACAGAGAGTATTCCGGCACCGACACCGTGACCTACGATAATACTTGAGGCTTCGAGGAATGAGAGCTTCGATTCACCGTTTATCTGAGACATGGGATCATCCTTTCGGGGGTTTTCTCGATTTTACCATGATAAGCGATATTTGACAAGATGTATAAAACAAGCGGTACAGCAAAAGCCGTACCGCTTGTTTTGAAGAGAGAGTATGGAAAAGATGGATTATATAGTTTAGGCAAAATGTACGCAGCCGTTGAGGGACAGAACAAATGCTGCCGCCGAGACTAAAACTGCTGCTGCAAATACGCTTGCGACTGCTCCGCTCATGGTTGCCCACAGGAAAGTAAAGGCAACGACACAGAGAATGGAAATGACGGCGATGATCGCGAGAAGGGGATTTGAAAGCTTTTTCATGATGTTTACCTCCTGAATTATTTTAAGTTATATTTAAGTTTTTGGTGTTTTTTCATTTGTTATCCGGATTGTCTATAATATAACACACTATGCTTGTAAAGTGAAGCTGGAGAATGTCAAAACGGATTTAAGTAAAACTTAATACATAAAGAAAGAAAATATAAGCTGCAGTCAAATGACTGCGGCTTATATTTATGGAGAGAGTATGGAGAATTTATTTTGCAAAGTGTACGCAGGCGTTGAGGGATATGAGGAAGCAGACGGCAGATACCAAAACCGCTGCGGCAAATACGGTGGAGAGAGTTCCCGTCATGGTTGCCCAAAGGAAAGTAAAGGCAACGACGCAGAGAATGGAAATAATGGCGATAATGGCGAGAGCGTTGGTGGACAGCTTTTTCATGGTGTTTACCTCCTGAAATATGTAAAGTCAATTTTGTTGATTTTTTATTTGTTCTCCGGATTGACTTCACTATACACCGGTGTTATTATAAAGTAAAGCTTGAGAATATCAAAAGCGAATTAAGCAAAACTTAAAAGGAGCAGACTATGGAAAGTGCAAGATGTAAGGCATTTCTGGCGGCGGTTGAACACGGGAGCCTTTCAAAAGCGGCGGAAGCACTGAATTATACGCCGTCGGGTGTCAGCCAGCTTGTGACGGCGTTTGAGGAGGAGCTGGGCTTCCCGCTGCTTTTGCGAAGCAAAAAGGGCGTATCGCTGACCCCGGAGGGGGAAAATCTTTTGCCTGCGGTGACGGCATATCTCCGTCAGGAGCGCAGAATTTATCAGCTTGCTGCCGAGGTAAAGGGCCTTGACATAGGCTCCATCACAATAGCCGCCTATTCGTCGATCGCAACGCATTGGCTGCCAAAGGTCATAGCAAGCTTTTCGAGGGACTATCCGAACATCAGGATAACCCTGCTTGAGGGTGTACGTCAGGAGGTAAAAAGCTGGCTTTTCGAGGGCAGGGCAGATATCGGCTTTTTAAGCGGCGGCGACGACATAGAGCCCGACTACCGATGGATCCCGCTTGCGCAGGATCCGATGGTAGCGGTGCTGCCGAAGGATCACATATACGCCGATGCCGACGCCTACCCCCTTGAGCACTGCCGATATGAAAACTTCATCATGCCCGCAATGGGCAAGGACGACGATGTTATGGAGACGCTCGGCAAGTACGGCATCGAGCCGCACATCGAGTTTTCGACGATCGAGAGCTTTTCCGCGTATGCAATGATCGCCGAGGGCATGGGCATGAGCATCACAAACTCGCTGATCTTGGAGGGCTGGAACTTCGATGTGGCAAAGGTACCGGTCTCACCGGCGCAGTCGATAACACTTGGTATCGCCCTGCACTCGATTGAGCATGCATCCCCTGCTGTGCGAAAATTCGTCCAGTACGCAGTCCGCCAGCTCAAAAAGTAAATACGATATAATAAAACAGGCAATGTTTTCTAAACACTGCCTGTTTTCATTTCTTTTCAGAAATTGATTTATTTTACAAGTGCGGGCTGAGAATTTTCCGCCCTGTGATAGGTCGGAACCATTTGTGCGATCATCATGCGAAGCCTCTCATCCTCGCCCTCACGCAGGGTGCGGAGGAGGTCGAGCCTTTCATCTAAATGCTCTGCGTCGAAGTCTGCCTCGCCGCCGATGTATATAAGATCGTTTGCAGTCTTCTGCATACCCTCTCCGGAGAGCAGCAGCTCCTCATAAAGCTTTTCGCCGGGGCGCAGACCCGTATACACAATGGGAATATCGACATCGGGCTCAAAGCCTGAAAGCCGGATCATATTCCTTGCGAGGTCATCGATGCGCACGGGTTCGCCCATATCCAGAACGAAGATCTCACCGCCCTTGGCGTAAGCGCCCGCCTGCAAAATGAGCTGAACGGCTTCTGGGATGGTCATGAAGTAGCGGATGACATCGGGATGCGTGACCGTTACGGGGCCTCCGTCCTTTATCTGACGGCGAAACAGTGGGATGACGCTGCCAGCCGAACCGAGGACATTGCCGAATCTCACTGCAACATACTCCGTTTTGCTGCGTTCGTTCCAGGTCTGAACTATCATTTCGCAGATGCGTTTTGAAGCACCCATGACATTGGTGGGATTGACCGCCTTATCCGTCGAAACGAGGATCATGCGGGAGGTGCCGTACTTATCCGCCGCCGCAGCGACATTGTAGGTGCCGAAGACATTGTTCTTTATCGCTTCGAGAGGGGAGTTCTCCATCAGCGGAACATGCTTATGCGCAGCGGCATGGCACACAAGATCGGGGCGGTACTTATCGAATATATGCTCCACACGATCCTTGTCACGCACGGAACCGATAAGCACACGAAGCTTTAAGTCGGGATATTTCTTGCGAAGCTCGACCTCAAGCTCATAGGCATTGTTTTCGTAAATATCGAAGATTATAAGCTCCTTGGGCGACTGCGTTGCCGTCTGACGGCACAGCTCACTGCCGATACTTCCGCCGCCGCCTGTGACAAGTACGGTCTTGCCCTTAATGTAGCCGGCAATCTCGTCAATGTCGATCTTAACGATGTCTCTTCCGAGAAGGTCCTCAATATCCACCTCACGGATCTTCTGTATGCTGACCTCGCCGTTTGCAAGCTGATACAGACCGGGAAGGCTCTTGAGCTTACAGCCCGTTGCATGGCAGATCTCCAGAATATCGAGCTTCTGCCTTCTTGTTGCGGAGGGCATTGCAAGGATGATCTCCTCGACATCGAACTTCTCCGCTGCGGAAACTATCATGTCCTTGCCGCCGAGTATCTTGACACCGTGGATGTAGTTGCCCTGTTTTGAGCGGTCATCGTCGATGACGCAGACGACCTTGTTCTCGGAATGTGAGCTGTATTTAAACTCACGCAGCAGCATCGCACCGGACTGACCGCCGCCTATAAGCATGGTACGCTTCTGCTTAACGCTGCTTGTTGTCATATTGGAGCGTTTACGGCGTATCGCCCTGTATATGAGCCTCAGCATACCCGTTGCCGCAGCAAGGAGCAGGGAATAGATTATGGGAAAGCTTCTCGGCATACGCTCATCCAGAATGAGCAGCATCACGAAGAAGTTCAGCAGTGCCGATACCACAGCGGCGGCACCGATGCGCAAAAGCTCATTGTAGCCCGCATATTCCCAGAGACTGTTGTACAGGTTCAGCCCCATGTAGATCAGTATCGTGACGACGGTGTTTACCGCGGCGTATTTGAGATAGAGGTCAAAAAAGAAGTTGAACTCCTCACTCAAAAACACCGAACCGTCAAGGGAAAAGCGAATATAGAGAGCGGCTATCGCTGCGGCATTTATAAGCAGCACATCAGCAACGATAAGGTACAGCACCCGTATCAGCTTTTCCTTATATAAGTGTTCTTTTATTCTGCACATAGCACATCCCCCCGATGGAATTACGATTCGCCGTCCGACTCCCCATAGCCGTAGCTCTTCGCATATCCGTAGCCGTAACTGTAGCTGTATCCGTTCTTTCTTGCGGAGCTGCGGGAAACGGCATTGAGTATATAGCCTTCGACTGCCGTTCCGCTTTCGCTGAGTCTCGTCATGCTTTCGATGACGGAGGTACGGCTTGCGTAATTCTGCTTTATGACCATGATCGCAGCGTCGCATATCTCCGCGACATCCTCGGCGTCGGTGAGCAGAGAGCAGGGCGGCGTATCGATCAGCACATAGTCATATTCCTCTTTAAGACCGTCGAGCATATAGGTCAGAATATCGTCACGCATAAGCTCGTCCGTAACACCGTTTTCGGTACCGCCGTAAATGATGTCAAAGCCTTCGCTTATGTGATGGATAGTGTCGTACACTGCGGCGGCACCGTCAAGTATCTCCGAAAGACCGACACATTCGTTCTCGCCGGTCATTCTGTACATAGAGGGATTTCTGAGGTCGCAGTCAATAAGCAGCACTTTTCTGTGGAGCTTTGCAAGGGACATTGCAAGGTTATATACAACTGTTGTCTTGCCCTCGCCCGACACCGCACTGCATATCATGAGTGTTTTAAGCTCCCTGTCACGCATTCGTTTATCGAGCCTGACGGCAAGAGTCCTCAGTGACTCCCTGTAATTTCTGTCGGAAACGGAGTCGAGGGTGAGAGCCTTGAAGCTCATCTTACTGCGCTTCTTCATTGCAATATCGGGCAGGGAGCCGATGTAGCGGACATTGCTCCTGCTTTGCAGATCTTCTCTGCCCATGACCGTTAACTTCGTGTAGCCGTAGATAAACGCAAGGACAAGACCGATAGCAGCACCGATGAGTATGCCCTTTGTTGCGGCATCCGACCAGTTGCGCTTGTTTACGGGTTCGGTCGGAAGACCGGTCTCATCGACTATGTTCATGGTCGTGGGACCGACGACGAACTCCGCTACCTGCGGATAGTTCTTAATGACGGACAGGAGAACATCGTAGCACAGCCGAGGGTCGGAGCCCTGAACGGTGAGGACTATCATGTTGGCGTCGGTCACCGCCTTCGCCGTGACCGTGGGCATGGAATCGATACCCACGTCCGCCATTACGAGGTCGCTCAAAACTCCGCTCGTGAGTATATAGGGGAAGGTCTCCGCCATCTGCTCCGCAATTGCGGTGTTGAAGGTGCCGACACCGGACTGCGTTTCATTCACCGTGTAAACGCTGAAGGTGACGGATGCGCTGTACACCGGATAGTAGCTTGTCCATGAGCGATAGCCCATTCCGGCACCGAACAGGAGCGCAAGCAAAACAATAAGCCACCATAGTCTTTTAAAGCCGTGGACAAAGACTGCCAGCAGACGGTTAAGGGAAATAGGCTGCCTTGTGTTTTCGTTATTCATTGGCCTTCTCCTCTCCGCCTTCGGATTTTCTGCGGCTGCCGTAGCCGTATCTTCCGTAGCTGTACTTCTCTCCTCTGCCGCCGCCATAGCCGTATTTACCGCCGCTGCCGTAGCTGTAGCTGTCGGAAAGATCGGCGGACTTGACATTATTGAATACGCAGCCTATGACCTTTCCGCAGGAGTCCGTGAGTGAATCTATCGCATCGTTCAAGACCTGAACGGGAGCGGTATCCTGCCGTACGACAAGTATAGCGGCATCGGCATATTCCGCAATACACTCGGCATCGGGGCTTACGGACATGGGCGGGGTATCGATTATAACGCAGTCAACATTCTGTCTTGCCTGAGATATGAGCCGCTTCATTGCATTGCTGCTTGCAAGCTCCGTGGAGCGGTCGCTGCCCTTTTTGCCGAGAATGAGACCCATCTGATAGCCTCGGTCGGAGATCAGCGTCCTGCGAAGCTCCGCCTTGCCGTCGAGGTAATCGACGATAGAGGCGTACTTTTTATCCTGATAGTTCATTATCTTGTGCAGAGCGGGCTTCTTCATGTCACCGTCGATGAGGATGACATTCTTGCGCTTGCGGTTCATTGCCAGAGCAAGGTTTGCGGCGACGGTGCTTTTGCCCTCGTTTTCGAGAACGGAGGTCACCATTATGACCTTGGCGTTTTCTCTGCGCATATGGTAATCGACCCTTGTGCGAAGCTTTCTGAAGGTCTCCGCAAAGGCAAAGCCCGTAGTGGGATTTGTTATGAGTATGCCCTTTTTGTTTTTGGAGAAATGCTCCTTGAGGCTCTTATACTTGTTCTCGTGATAGACCGTTGCGAGAAGCTTGGTATCAAGCTTCGCCTCGACATCCTCGGAGACCTTAACGGTGTCTCTGAAGTATGCTCTCATGCACAGGACGACGATAGCGATAAGTGCCGCGGCGACTGCTGCGATCTTCATCATGCGCATTGCGCTCGATGCGTTTATAGGTGCCATGGGCATCGTCGGCTGACGCAGGATCTCAAGCGATACGGAGCTGAGCGTCTGATCAGCAAGCTCGGTGTAATTGTCAAGCACAGCCTGAGTTATGAGGAATGCGTCCCTCGGCGTACTTGCCGTTACCGTCATTTCGATGAGGTTCGTTTCCTCGATGGCGGAGGCATGTATCTCACCGTTTACGGAGCCTGTACCGAGTTCGGCGGCGACTCTCTTTTTCATAACATCGCTGTCGATGATCTCGGAGAAGGAGGAGGCTATGTTCTTTGCCGCTGCAAGATTGTAATACACGGAGCTGCCGCTGTCCTTGACGGTGACGACGAAGGTCGTATTCGTCTGATACTGCGGCGTATAGGTCGCGGAGGTGACGATATATGTGCAGCATGCGGCGATGATCGCAAATGCGATGACGAGCCACAGCTTCTTCAAAACCTCTCTTGCAAGGAGCAGAGGATGTATATCCTGAGTGTTTTCACGGGCGGCACCCGCTTTTTTCTTTTCATCCATTGTGCTGCCCTCCTTACTCGACCACGACGATGAGCCTTGCACGGCTCATACCGTCACCGTAGCCGTAGATGTAATCAACGGTGTAAACGCCGCTTTTCGAGGTATCCACATCACTTTCGAGTCTGAGACCGGTAAAGCCCTCACGGTAATTGTCATTCACGGTGTAGCCCTCAACATAGGAGGCAGCGTCAAACTCCGAGCCTCTGGAGAGATACACAAGGTACTTCGTCAGCGTGATATCTGCCGCATTCGGATCACGGTCGCAGATCTCAACGGGAAGCTCAAGATGCACGGTATCGCCCATGCGATTTGTCACACGGAGCTGCACCCTGTGTTCACCGACCTCGGAAAGTGTAAGGCTCTTACCGAGCAGAGTATACTTCACACTGTCTGAAATATCGCCGTCAAACACATCGGAGGCGTTGATGAACTTGAGTATGTCGATGTTATTCTTCCTCTGCATAATAAGAGAGCGGCTGAGATCGAAGCGGGGGGAGGTGTAATCGTCAAAGCGCACCATACGCTCTGCCTTGACGATGTGGTTATTTGAGTCAAAGGCGACATAGGTGACCTTTGCGGTGCTGTCACCGATAAAGCGGGAGATACCCTCTATAAGGATGGAATCCGTAACATCGCCGTCCTCGGGGTCCTGTGCCGTAACGCCGACCAAAAGCTCCTCATTGGTGTAATCGGTGCCTACAACTATAATGTCCTCTTCAAAGCTTATAACGGGACTTAAGGGACTGGACACCGAGTTTTCGTAATAATTGTAGCCGATGACCGCGGCGATCGCGATGATCACCAGTATTCCCATAAGTATAGCGGTTTTGTATTTCTTCATGTGCTTGCCTCTTTTCAGTATATCTGAAATCCGTCTATCCGCAAAAGCTCCCTGTTCTCGATGATCCGTCTGGGATTTTCCCTGAAAAGGAGTTCGGACAGCTCTTCGGAGTAATTGACGCTGATATAGCCGTAAGCATCAGTCATGTCGGGGGTACGCCTTGCGGCACCGTGGGCATCGCTTGCTATGCAGCTCACCGCCTTGCCGGAGAGCAGGGTGTTTGCAAGCTTTTCGGCTCTCCTGCCGAAGCGGCCGTAAAGACTGCCCTTGTTGAGCTGTATCGCCACACCGTCGGAGTGCCATGCAACGGCGGTCTCCGGACTTGTCTGGAGGGCGAAGTAGCGTTCCGGATGCGCCAGAACGGGGGTAACGCCGTAATCCATGAGCCTGTACAGCACCCGCTGCATGAAAACGGAAGTCTCGGAAAAATCAAATTCGATCAGCAGATAGCGGCTGTTGTTGAGCGTCAAAAGCCGGCCGTCGAGGTAGAGCTGCGGCACATCGGCGGTGCCGAAGACCTCGGCACCGAGGTACAGCTCCAGCGGTATATCCGCCGCATCCACAGCATATTTAAGCTCGTCAAAGCGGCGGCGCAGCTCATCCGAGGCATAGTTTTCAAACACGCCCCGTTGATTGCAGTGCGGCGTCGCTATCATTGCGCCGGTGCCGCTTTCGGCGGCAAGGTCTGCCATGGCAAGCGAGGTCTGTATGTTGCCGGAGCCGTCGTCAAGCCCGAATAAAATGTGAGAATGAATGTCAGTCATCGTGTCTCCCGAATAGTTTTGTATACAGCCCGATGATCGTCTTCCTGTGTCCGACGGTCAGGGGCCAGATGCGGCGAAAGAAAAACTCGGTAAAGCCGTGTCGTTTAAGATCCCTGCCTTTTCGCCGAACTCCGACAACTTCGGCAAAAACCTGTTCTGCAAAAATCGGCCCTTCGATCTCGTCCTGAGCGTCACCGACAAACCAAAGTCCGGTATCGTCACGGCGATGGAGCCTGTGCAGCACATAGCCTCCGCTTTTTCGGCGGAAGAAGAGAATGCTGCCTTTTTTAAATCCTGAGTCGGGGGGAGCCAGCAGCACCGAATCCCTGCCCGAGACGAGGAATGGCACCATACTGCTGCCACTGACAACAAGGGGAAGCCTTGCCCCGTTTTTTAAAAGCTCCTCATATTCCGGCATCAGCTCATCCGGTGAAAGCGTCCTTTTATCGTCCATCAGGCTTCCTCCGTGAGCTTTGTGCCGCAAAGCTTATAGTGCCTGTCGCACATTGCGGCGGTCTGCGGTCTGTGAGTTATAAGGATCAGCGTCCGCACTCTGCCGCTTTGACGGATATTTGCGAGTATGCTGCGTTCGGTATCCTCATCAAGTGCGCTTGTAGCTTCATCCAGAAGCAGCACGGGAGCATCCAGAAGTAGGGCTCTTGCTATCGCTATCCTCTGCGCCTGACCCTCGGAGAAGCCTCTGCCGAGTTCGCCGGTGTCACTGTATATGCCCTTGGGCAGCTTTGAAACAAAGTCGTAAGCACAGGCAAGGCGCAGGGCGTTAATTATCGTCTCATCGTCGGCATCGGGGCAGACCATACGCAAATTGTCCGCCACCGTACCTGCAAGCACGGTGTTGCCCTGCGGCACATAGGCAAAGGCGGATCTCGTAGCGGCGGACAGCCTGTGTTCACCGTCGGGTGTTTTCAAAACGGCGACTCCGCCGTGGGGTTTGATAAGACCGAGGATAAGGCGGATCATCGTCGTCTTGCCCTCACCGGATGCACCGGTAAGCGCAACACTGTCACCCATCTCGGCGATAAAGTTAATGCTGTCCAAAACCGTCTCACCGTTTGTGTAGGCAAAGCTCACATCACGAAGCTCAACATCGCAAACACTCGGTGTCGGCATAAGCTCCCTTGCACCGTCCTCTTCGGGAAGCTCCGTTACCGCCATAATCCTTCCTGCCGAGGTCGTGACAGAAATAGCGGAGGGGACAAGCCCGATAAGTGTCGAGAATGAGGAGCGCAGCATATTTGTAAGCTGCAAAAACATCGTCATCGTACCGAAGGAGATAAAGCCGGTCCACAGCCTGTAAACTCCCCAACCGAAGCAGCCGACGGATATGCACAGTCCGAGTACGGACATGAGCATGCTTGCGAAAACGGAGAACTTGTTGTAATCAAGCAGCGCCTTGCGGTAGATCTCCTGCATGGCGGTCATCCTGTCGCGGAAGCCGTCCATTATGCCGAAGGACTTTATCGACGCAAGATTGCGGAAGGAGTCCTCGTGAAAGGACATGACCTGACCGCCTATATCCTTCATCCTGCTGTTATACTCACGCATCTTGGAGACTATCGTCCGAGAGCATATGACAGAGATCGGAACGCCTATAAGTGCGATGACCGCCATAAGAGGATCGTAAAACAGGATGATTATGAGCGAACCCAAAAACTGAACGCTGCCGGATACCAGAGAGGGGAGGAGACTCGTAACTCCGGACGAAACGGTGCCGACATCGGTATTGAGTCTGTTTATAAGATCGCCGCTGCGGAAATGCTCAAGCGATTCCCAGTCGGTGCGGAGCATACGGTCGTACACCTCGGCCTGAATGCCGTTTTGCACCCTGACATTTATGACGGCGGCTATCCTCGACGCTGCAGCATTCATAAGCACGCTGCCGAGCATCAGCCCGACCATAAGCACTGCGGCAGAAACTATGCCGCCGGTCTCAAAGCCTGTGACGACATCGATAAGCGTTTTCATAGCAAGGCTGGAGAGCAGAGACATGGCGGTGCCGAAAACACCAAGAAGGATGTGGACAATGACGGCAAAGCGGTAGCGGCGAAAATACCGCAGCATCCACCGTGCCTCACGCCACATTTCCTTGAAGTAGCCTTCCCGTATTTTGGTTTTCAATTTCCGTGAAAAGCTCATTACTACGCTCCAACGACAATAGAGTACAGATTATTTTATCATATTTTGATGATTTGGCAATACTATATTATATTTAAATTGAAGCTTTAACGGAAAAATTTTGCAGCGTTTTCACCAAAAGCCATATGCTCAGCGCAGGATCCAAAGCTTGAAAGCGGGAATTTTTCCGTCACAGTGTACGGTAGTTGCATTGCTATGCATTACGCTCGGCGCCGCTTCTTGTGCGTTTTATCAAAGACCGTTCGGTATGCGAAAAAGCTTTTGACGAATAAAACAAATATCCGGAGAAAAATCTCCGGATATTTGAAAAATATGCGATTCTGAATGAATACAAAAGTGAATAAATAATCAGTGGGTGAGGAAGAACATTGCCGCGAAGAGTGCTGCTATGACCCAAGTGCCGACATTGACTTCCTTGACCTTGCCGGTGAAGACCTTGATGGCGATGTAGGCGATGAGACCGAATGCGATGCCGTAGGAAATGTTGTAGGTGAAGGGCATCATTGCAACGGTGAGGAACGCAGGAAGTGCGATCGCGGGATCTGCCCAATCGATCTCCTTGACACAGCCTATCATGAGGATGCCGACATAGATGAGAGCGGCGGAGTAGGCACAGGCGGGGATGAGTGCGACGATGGGAGAGAGGAACATTGCAACGAAGAACAGTGCTGCGGTGATCATTGCCGCAAGGCCGGTCCTGCCGCCTGCTGCAACGCCGGAGGAGGACTCAACGAAGGTGGTGACGGTGGAGGTACCGCAGACTGCACCGACGCAGGTTGCGATAGCGTCCGCAAGCATTGCCTCGTTCATGTTGGGGACTTCATCCTCACCCTTCTTGTTCTTGATGAGGAGGTTGCCGCCGCGGCAAGCACCGTAAAGGGTACCCATGGTATCGAACATATCAACCATGCAGAATGCAAGTGCGGTGGTGATGAAAGCAATGATAAGGCTGCTGGTGCTGTTGCCCTTGATGGCAAGATACTGGGAGAAGTCAAAGCCCTCGGTGAAGACCTTGAGGAAGGAGCCGTTTGCAAAATCCTTGAAAGCGGTGAAGGGGTTCATGCTGACACTGTCGAAGAAGCCGTTGTAGAACTCGGGAATGGTAAAGCCGAGTGCAAAATATGCTACCGCACCTGCAAGGATGCTGATAAGAATGGCACCTTTGACGTTCTTTTTGGAGAGGATGGCGATGCAGATGACGGTTGCAACGGTGACGAGCATGGGCATGATGCTTGCCCAGGTAGCACTGCCGAGGAGGTTAAAGGAAGCAAGAGTAACACCGGTGGAAGGATCCTTTGCGACGATGCCTGCATCCTGGAAGCCGAGGAAGGCGATGAACAGGCCGATACCTGCGGGGATCGCCATCTTGACGGCAGCGGGGATAGCATCGAAGATGAGCTTACGAAGACCGGTAGCAGTCAAAAGTACGAAGATCAGACCGTCTGCAAGGACGAACAGAAGTGCGTTGGAGTAGGTAAAGCCGAGTCCAAAGCAAATGGTGTAGACGAAAAATGCGTTCAGACCCATACCGGAAGCCTGTGCAAGAGGCAGGTTTGCCATGAGGCCTATGAGAAGGGTGCCGATAACTGCACTGATGGCCGTTGCAATGTAGATCGCATTGTAGGACACACCGGGCAGTGTCGCGAACATTCCGGGGTTTACCATGAGGATGTAGGCCATTGCCATAAAGGTGGTAATGCCTGCTACTACCTCGGTGCGGACGTTGGTTCCACGCTGAGAAAGCTTGAACATTTTCTCCATTTTCTTGCTCCTTTTTCTTTCATATTCTGTTTTCCAAAAGCAAAAAAGCTCTCCTGCATTTTTTTGAAAACGCCAAGAGCTTTTCTTTACAACACGACTTTAGCACAGAATTATTTCCAATGTCAACGCCCCGAAACCAAGTTTGTATAAGTGCATAAAAAGTCATTTTTCGATGAAAATTTTTTGTCGTTTTTACTTATCGTTAATATGCACAAAGAACAAAAAATCTCCCCCGATGCCGAAACAGACCATCGGGGGAGGAGAGTGTTAAAAATTAAGCTTTCTCAATGTCTTTGACAAAGAGGGTGTTTTCCGCATCGGAGGGGATGAGGAAGCCGTTTCTCGGAGAAACCGAGAAGGCTTCGACGGCGGGACCGTCCATGAGGCAGCTTCTCTTAAACTGCTGAGAGAAGTAACGCTTGCAGTAGCTTGTGAGCCACTTTACAAGCTCCTCATCGGAGAATTCGTCGTGCCATACGGTCTTTGCGATACGCAGAGTCTTGGCAGGCGAGAAGCCGCAGATCATCATCTTGTGAGTGAAGAAGTCCTGAAGCGAATAGGAGCCTACGCTTTCCTCGCTCTTCTGCTCGATCTCATCGGCGGTGATGGGCAGCAGCTCGGGAGTTACGGGGCAGTCGAGAACATCCCACAGGGCATCGGCAAGAACCTTGTCGTCGGTGTGCTGTGCGATATAGCGGACGCCGGCACGAACCTGAGTCTTGGTGAGACCCATGTTGACATCGTACATACTGGTGTGGTCGCCGTTGTAGGTACACCAGCCGTCAACGAACTCGCTTAAGTCCTCGGTGCCGACATCCAGACCGTTGACCTTGTTTGCGATATCCATGAGCACCTGAGTGCGTTCACGGGCCTGTGCATTTTCAAAAGCAACGGAGTAATCGTCGTGAGCATGGCCGATGTCGTCAAAGTGCTTGTAAACGCTTTCGCCGATGTCGATAACTCTGACCTCTGCACCGACCTGCTCCGCAACGATTATCGCATTGGACTTGGTGCGGGAGGAGGTACCGAAGCAGGGCAGGGTGCAGGCGATGACATTCGTCGAGGGCAGACCCATGCGCTTCATCGCCTCTGCGCAGATCATGACGCAAAGGGTCGAATCGACACCGCCGGAGATACCGACAACGCAATGATCCAGTCCCGCATACTGCATTCGCTTAATAAGACCGGAGACCTGAATGTCGATCATTCTGCGGCAGTACTTGCCCATGTCACGCTCAAACTCGGGGAGATGCGGAAGCTTGCGATAGCTGCGTGTGAGCGTAGTCTCGCACAGCTCATTGTCCCAACGGAACTCATAGTGCGGATAGGTCCCGACACCGAAGGAGCCTGCCTTACGGCGGAGGTTCTCGATATAATCCATATCGACCTCGGAGATCACCATGCAATTCTCACACTCATCGGATGCAAGCACCTGACCGTTTTCGGCTATCATGCAGAGACCGGAGAACACATTGTCGGTACTGCTTTCACCCTTACCGGGAGCGGCAAGGAGCATTGCACACTTGAGATTCTCGGAGCGGTACTTTATCTTTGCGGTGGCTTCATCGGTGGAACTGACGGTCGAGGGGAAGGATGCAAGGCTTACGATAAGACTTGCACCGGAGACCGCATGACGTGCCGCCGGAGCCATGACGGCATCGGCATCGGCACCGAGCTCGACTGCGATGGCAAGAGAACGGGGGAAGTCGGCACTGAGGATTATCTCGGTACCGAAGTCGACGTCAAACTGACCCTCGGAGCCGAAGGAGACGGTGCGTATCTCTTTTTCGGGAGCGGTAAAGGAGGTTCCCTTGACCTCGGTTCTGGGGATCATGGCAAGGATCTCACCGCCGTAGACTATCGCCGCAACACTGTACAGCGCTCCGCCTCTGGGGGCAAAGGGCAGTCCGACAACGGACATGATATCAAGCTGTGCGGTGGCATCCACGATTTTTTCGAGAGCGGCCTCGGCACCTCTCAGAAGGACACCGTGGTTAAAAAGATCGTAGCAGGAGCAGCCGCTTATGACAAGCTCGGGGAAGGAGATGAGCTTTACGCCCTTGCCTGCTGCCTCGGCGATGCACTCGATAATGCGATCCGCGTTATAGTCGGTATCCGCGACCTTTATCATAGGTGACGCGGCGGCTACTTTAAAAAATCCGTCTTTCATATCATTATTCTTCCTTTAAAAACTCAAATAATTCTTCATCGTAATAGAACGTGATCGCGTACTTCACATCCTCATATTCATCGGGATCGACCGTAATACAAAGCCTGTCTTGCGAAAGCTCACAGGCTGTGATGCCTTCAAGCTCGGGGAAGACATTCTTCTCGAGCTCCGCTTTGAGCTCCGACAAATGCTCTGCGTAATACTCACTGTCCTGCGGCGGAGCATAGCCGTTTATCGGAGCACCGCCGAAAAAGCATACCAGCAGGAAGCCGACGAACAAAGCAAGGAACAGCACACAGCCGATGGGCTTTATCTTTTTTACGAAATCTTCTCCGGTGTTCATATCAGAACTTTATACGCTCCTCAATGTAAGCTCTGACCTCGGAGATGGGTATACGCACCTGCTGCATGGAATCTCTCTCACGGACGGTAACGCAATGATCCGCCTCATCGGTCTCGGTACCGACGGTGTTGAAGTCAAAGGTGATGCAGAAGGGAGTGCCGATCTCGTCCTCACGGCGATAACGCTTGCCTATTGAGCCGGTCTCGTCATAATCGACCATAAAGTGAGCGGACAGCTCACGGTAAAGCTCCATTGCAGGGCCGGTGAGTATTTCCTTCTTGCTGAGAGGCAGGATGGCGCACTTAAAGGGTGCCAGTGCGGGATGCAGACGCAGAACGGTGCGAACATCGTCGTTGCCCTTCTTGTCCTGACCGACGACCTCCTCATCGTATGCTTCGCAAAGGAAGGCAAGCGCAACACGGTCACAGCCGAGAGAAGGCTCGATGACATAGGGAATGTAGTGTTCGTTGGTCTCCTGGTCGAAGTAGGTGAGATCCTTGCCCGATGCCTCCTGGTGGCGGCTCAGGTCGTAATCGGTACGGTCGGCAATGCCCCACAGCTCGCCCCAATCGGTGAACGGGAAGGCGTATTCTATATCGGTGGTGGCACGGGAATAGAACGCAAGCTCGGCAGGCTCATGATCTCTCAGGCGGAGGTTGTCCTCACTGATGCCGAGGGAAAGCAGCCAGTTTTTGCAGTAGTCCTTCCAGTATGCAAACCACTCAAGGTCGGTGCCGGGCTTGCAGAAGAACTCACATTCCATCTGCTCGAATTCTCTGATACGGAAGATGAAGTTGCCCGGGGTTATCTCGTTTCTGAAGGCCTTACCGACCTGGCAAACGCCGAAGGGCAGCTTCTTTCTGGTGGTACGGGCGATGTTGGCAAAGTTTACGAAAATGCCCTGTGCGGTCTCGGGACGGAGGTAGCAGGTGGAGCTGGAGTCCTCGGTGACACCGATGGCGGTCTTGAACATGAGATTGAACTTTCTGATCGGGGTGAAGTCGTGCTTACCGCAGATGGGGCAGACGACATCCTCATGGGCGGCGATGAACGCATCCATTTCGTCGAAGCTCATGGCATCGACATTGACCTCATGGTGCTCCTCACCGATGAGCTTATCGGCACGGTGACGTGCTTTGCAGGACTTGCAGTCAAGCAGAGGATCGGAGAAACCGGCAACGTGACCGGTGGTGATCCAGGTCTGGGGATTCATGATAATGGCGGCATCGAGACCGACATTGTAGGGGCTCTCCTGAACGAACTTTTTGAGCCATGCCTTCTTGACATTGTTCTTGAATTCAACACCCAAGGGGCCGTAGTCCCAAGAGTTTGCAAGACCTCCGTAGATCTCACTGCCGGGGTAGACGAAGCCTCTGTTTTTGCACAGGGCAACGATTTTGTCCATGGATTTTTCGGATTGTTTCATAATAATTCTTCCTTTCCCGAGGCTGGCTTGCCCCGGAGATATTACGGCATTGCCGCTAAAAACTTATTGTAACACCCAAATATGTTTTTTACAATGCCGAATTATCTCAAGATACAAAGTTAAGCAAATTCATCACCGATTTTGCACATAAAACAGCAGGCGAAACTTCGCCTGCTGTTAAGCTTGTCGAAAAACCCTGATGGGTTTTCCGACAATTTTTTGCAGTCTGCTGCGCGCATAATTTGTCCGCTTTTTGCGAACAAATTCCACACTTGCAGACCGAGAAGTATTTTCTGTCAGGTACACGCCCCGACAGAAAATGAATTAAAATTACTTTGCCGCTGTGAGCTGCAAACTCCGAGAGGCTTTTGACAGTCTCAACAGCAGGTGAAACTTCGCCTGCTGTTATACATACATATACTTTTAAAACCGCAACGGATCAAGTTGTGATCACAGTACCGTCGGCCTTCAGACCGAAAGTACACTCGTCTCCTGCCGAGATCGCAATGATGTCCGTCCACTCTCCGACATCGCAGCGGCCGTAGTCGTTGCTTCCGACGGCAACTACCGTACCGTCGGCTCTCAGACCGACAGTGTGTCCGTTTCCTGCGGCGACCTCGATTATATCCGTCCAGTCTCCGACATCACACTGTCCGCTGTAGTTGTATCCCACGGCGACTACCGTACCGTTGGCTTTCAGACCGACAGTGCGCCCACCGCCTGCTGATATTGCGATAATATCCGTCCAGTCTGCGACATCGCATTGATTGAAATAATCATACCCTATCGCGATGACGGTGCCGTTCGATCTCAGACCGACAGTATGTCCTTCTCCCGCAGAGACCGCAATTATATCCGTCCAGCCATCTACATTGCACTGACCGCTGTCGTTATTGCCCACGGCAACCACCGTTCCGTCGGCTCTCAGACCTACGGTGTGTCCGTTTCCTGCCGAGACCGCAGTTATATCCGTCCAGCCGTCTACATTGCACTGACCGTATTTGTTGTTTCCGACCGCAAGCACTGTCCCATCCTGACGCAGACCGACGGTGTAAAGCCCGCCTGCCGAGACCGTCTTAATATCCGTCCAACTTTCGACATCGCACTGGCCGCAATCGTTTCGACCCGTCGCGACTACAGTGCCGTCGGCACACAGCTTGACAATGTGAAAACCGCCTGCGGAAATCGAAATTATATCCGAAGGCTTCATGTCACTGTTGCCCTTATCGTCCTTCATACTGTCATCACTGCCGCAGGCACAAAGCAAAAGACAGAATACAACAGCAAGCAATAATGCAAATGTACGCTTTTTCATAATTATCCTCCGTAAAGTCAGTTGATGATGCCAAAGGTAAACAGACCGAGCAGCTCCCTGTCATCCGATGCTGCGGGGTTTATTATTCCTCCCATGTGCGGTCGGATATTATATAGCGGGGTCTGCCCTTGGTCTCCAAATAAATCTTTCCGACATACTCACCGATTATACCCATGCAAATGAGCTGCACTCCGCTCACAAAGCAGACGATACAGGTGGTGCTTGCCCAGCCTGCTACCGTGTCACCGGAGATGGCGGATATTATCGCCCAAAGCACACCGATGAAGCTTATCAGCGCAACGATGAAGCCGAAGCTCATGATAAGGCGCAGGGGCTTTATCGAAAGGCTTGTTATGCCGTCTGCCGCAAGAGCGACCATCTTCTTTAAAGGGTACTTGCTTTCACCTGCGATACGCTCGGTGCGGCTGTATTCCACGCTTGTGCTTTTAAAGCCGACAAGCGGCACCATACCGCGCAAATAGAGGTTTACCTCCTTAAACTGCGCCAGAGCATCCAGTGCCCTTGCGGATATGAGACGGTAATCGGCATGATTATACACGACCTCGGCACCCATGAGCCTCAGCAGCCTGTAGAAGCCCTGAGCGGTGCTGCGCTTAAACAGTGTATCGGATTTGCGCTCCGCCCTTACGCCGTACACCACATCGCAGCCCCCGGCATAGGCACGGATCATCTTGTCCATGGCATTTATATCGTCCTGACCGTCACAGTCTATGGAAATCGTGATGTCACAGAGTGACCTTGCCTCCATAAGCCCCGCCAAAACCGCATTCTGATGCCCACGGTTTCTGCTCTGACTTATGCCGATATAATGCTCATCCGACCTTGAAAATTCGGAAATAATATCCCATGTGCGGTCATTGCTGCCGTCGTTAACGAATAAAATGCGGCTTTTGTCCGAGATCTCGTTTTGCCCTATGAGCGACATGAGCTTTTCGAGAAAGACAGGCGCCGTTATCGGCAGCACTTTCTCCTCATTGTAACAGGGTATGACGATGTACAGTGTGGGTGCGCTCATTTTTCATCATCCTTGCTTTGTATAAAGATCTGAAACTCACCTCTTGCGGTGTGTTCGCCCTCGTCGTTGTAAACATCGGTCTGAACGAAAGCCACGGTTCTGCCCTGCTTTATTGTCTTTGCGACGGCACAAAGGCTCTTGCCGACCGAGGGACGAAGGTACTGTATATTTCCGCTGAGTGTGACGCTGCGGCGATCGAGCCTGTTGATCAAAACACCGGCTGCGACATCGCACAGCGAATAGACAAAGCCGCCGTGAGCCATGCCCCAGGGGTTTTTCGCATCGTCCCCGAGCTTTGCCTCGACAACGCAGAAATCCTCGCCTATATCCGTGACGATTATGCCGTTGTGCTTGTTGAAAAAGCCTCGGCTGTTGACTGTATTTATGATGTGTTCCTTATCCATTGTCTGCGCTCCGTAAAATCTATATCACACTAAAATATACTACATAAAATTTTCTCCGTCAACACTGCGTCATTTTTGACAGTACCACATCGCCGCCGTCAAGTCGCGCGATAACGCCGTCGCCGCTTTGTATTTCGCCGTCAAGGAGCATTTCCGCCGCTCTGTCCTCGATGAGTGAGCGGATGGTTCGCCGCAGCGGTCTTGCTCCGTACTTTTCATCATAACCGAGGTCGGCTATCGAATCGATGACCTCGTCGGGTAGGGAAAGTCTCATACCAAGCTCCGAAAATCTGTCCGTCACATCGCAAAGCAGCCTTCGGGTGACGCTGCGCAGCTCATCTCTGGAGAGCCTGCGGAAGATGATCTTTTCGTCGATGCGGTTTAAAAACTCGGGCCTGAAGGTTTGGCGCAGCTCGTCGTTTATCCGCTCGTTTAGCATATCGTCGTCGCTGCCTCCTTGCGAAAAGCCGAGCTTATGCCGTCCCTCGGTGATGAGCTTTGCACCGATATTCGAGGTCATGACGATGACCGTGTTGCGGAAGTCCACCCGCCTTCCGGCGGAATCCGTAAGACGACCGTCGTCCATTATCTGAAGCAGAATGCTCCAGACATCTTCGTGTGCCTTTTCGATCTCATCGAAAAGCACGACGGACCACGGATGCCGCCGCACCTTCTCGGTGAGCTGACCGCCGTCCTCGTAGCCGACATAGCCCGGAGGTGAGCCGATGAGCTTCGACACCGCATGCTTTTCCATGTATTCGGACATGTCCAGGCGTATCATGGCGTTCTCATCACCGTACACCGCCTCACTCAATGCCCTGCAAAGCTCAGTCTTGCCCACGCCCGTCGGGCCGAGGAAGAGAAAGCTCCCTATCGGGCGTTTGGGGTCGGACAGCCCCATGCGCCCTCGGCGTATCGCCTTTGCCACAGCCTTAACTGCGGCATCCTGACCGATCACACGGCGATGCAGTATATCCTCCATGCTTCGCAGCCGCTCTCTTTCGTCACCGTCGAGAGCCGAGAGCGGGATCCCCGTCCACTGCGATACGACCTCGGAAACATCCTCCGCCGTTATGAGCTTGTTCCCCGCGACATGAGCCTTTGCCGCCGCTTCATCGATAAGGTCTATCGCCTTGTCGGGCAAAAAGCGGTCGGTTATATATCGCTGCGAAAGCTCAAGCGCCGCATTCAGTGCCGATGTCCCGATCTTCAAATGATGGTGCGCCTCAAGACCGTCCTTAACCGAGAGCAGCATTTCCATCGTCTGCTCTGCCGTAGGCTCCGCCACCCGAACAGGCTGGAAGCGGCGTTCGAGTGCCGCATCTTTTTCGATGTGACGGCGGTATTCCTCCGGTGTCGTTGCACCGATTATCTGCACCTCCGCACGGCCGAGTGCGGGCTTTAAAATGTTTGCGGCATCGATGGCACCCTCCGCCGATCCCGCACCGATTATGGTGTGAAGCTCGTCGATAAAAAGTATTACATCTCCCGCCTTTTTGACATCCTTTAAAACCGCCTTTACCCGCTCCTCAAAGTCGCCGCGGTACTTCGTACCGGCAAGCAGGGCTGCCATGTCAAGGGAGACGAGCCTTTTTGAGGCTATGCCCTCCGGCGCCTCACCACCCGCAAGGTAGAGAGCTATGCCCTCGGCTATCGCCGTTTTGCCGACTCCGGGTTCCCCTATAAGCACGGGATTGTTCTTCGCCTTGCGGGAGAGGATCTGAACGCTGCGCCGTATTTCGTCGCCTCTGCCGATTATCGGCTCGATGCCGCCGGAGAGCGCAAGCTGCGTTAAGTCACGGCTGTACTGATCGAGTACCCTCGTCTCCGCATGCTTTACGGCAGATGGCTTTACCGCCGTTTGAGCGGGCTTTGCCCGTTGCGGCTGATTGCCGAATATGCCGAGTATCTCGGTGTAAATGCCGTTTAAGTCGCAGCCGCAGCGCATAAGTGCCGCGGCACCGCCGCAGTCGGGCTGACGCAGTATGCCGAGAAGAAGATGCTCCGTACCGACATAACGCTGCCCAAGACCGAGTGCGTCCGTTGCCGCTTTTTCTATTGCCGTCCATGCGTGCTTTGTAAGCCCCTGAGCGGGAGTGCCGGGTGCGCCTGCTGCGGAAAATGAGCATATGGCGTCTTTGAGCCGCCGTTCGGTGATGCCCTTATCACGAAGTATCCTTGCGCCAAGGCCTGCCCCCTCACGGACGATGCCGAGCAGCAGATGCTCTGTACCCACATAGCTGTGGCCGAGTGAAAAAGAAGCCAGGCGTGCCTGCTCGATCGCAGCCTCGGCCTTCTCGGTAAATTTTTCGTTATTCTTCAAGGAACATTCCCCCTTGTACTCCGATTTTATACGAACACGGCTTATAATCCTGCCGAAACAGAGTGCCCGTACTGCGGATTATGGACAAAAAATCGGATTACTAAAGCAGGGGAGAAGTTATGGTTTAAATTTTCTTCAGGCTATGCTACAATACGATATAAGTTAGGAGAATAGCCATGGAAACTTTTGAACTGCTGTGGGACGGAGGGCCTCGCTTTATGCAGTCGGAGCATTTCAAACTCGGCACCGACTCCGTCCTCCTTGCGGATTTTGTGAATACAAGCGGAAAACGAAAGGGCATAGACCTCGGCTGCGGTTCGGGGATTCTGCCTTTGCTTCTGATGCTGCGGAGCGATAAGCTTTGCATGACAGGTCTTGAGATAAACCCCGACGCTGCAAATATCGCAGAGCGAAATCTTGTCGAAAACGGACTTTCGGATAGGGGCGGGATAGTTTGCGGTGATATTAAAAATCACAGGGAGCTTTTCAAAGCCGGCAGCTTCCCTCTGGTCGTTGCAAATCCGCCCTATTTTGCCTGCGGCAGCGGCAAAATGTCGCCCGATGCATCTAAGGCGGCGGCAAGGGGTGAGCTTGACTGCACATTGCGTGATGTCGTATCCGCTGCGGCATACCTTTGCCCGACCGGCGGAAGCTTCTGCCTCGTGTACAGGACGGAGCGGCTTTGTGAGCTTATATGCCTGCTGCATGAGTATTCGCTTGAAGCCAAGAGACTGCGCTTTGTCGCACATAAAAAAGATTCCGCACCGTCGCTCGTGCTTATCGAGGCAAGGCGGGGTGCGGCACAGGGAACGAAGGTCGAGCCGATGCTGATACTGCGAAACGACGACGGCAGCGAGACCGGGGAAACATTGAGGATATATCACAGGGAGGGCAAACAATGAGTGGAAAGCTGTATCTTGTCGGTACGCCCATAGGGAACCTTGAGGACTTTTCACCGAGAGCCGTGAGGATACTTACCGAGGTGGATTTCATTGCCGCCGAAGACACGAGGGTGACGCTGAAGCTTCTCAATCATTTTGACATAAGAAAGCCGCTGGTGAGCTATTTTGAGCATAATAAATACGCCTCGGGGCAGAAGATCCTGTCACGGCTCATTGACGGCGAAAGCTGCGCTTTGGTGACGGATGCGGGTATGCCGGCGATCTCCGATCCGGGGGAGGACATGGTCAGGCTTTGCGCCGGAAACGATATTGAAGTCGTGTCGGTACCGGGACCCACTGCAGTGTGTACTGCCCTTGCTCTTTCTGCCTTGCCCACGGGCAGATTCTGCTTTGAAGGCTTTTTGTCAACGGCAAACAAAAGCCGCAGGGAACACCTCGATGCACTTAAGGACGAACGCCGTACCATGATATTCTACGAGGCGCCGCATAAGCTTTGCCGCACCCTTGCGGATATGCGGGACACCTTCGGCGGTGAACGAAAAATCAGCCTATGCCGTGAGCTTACGAAGCTGCACGAGGAGGTGCTGCGCACGGATATAGACGGTGCGATAGCGCATTTCGAGGAAAAGCCGCCCAAGGGCGAGTTCGTTCTCGTAATCGACGGAGCGGCGGAAAAACTAAAAGAGCTGAGCCTCGAAGACGCGCTGCGCCTTGTCGAGGACTGCCGCGGTGAGGGACTGTCCCGCAAGGCGGCATGCAAAAAGGTAGCCGCCGAATGCTCTTTCAGCGCAAAGGAACTCTACGACGCATCAATAGAATAAGCGAAGGTACGAACTGTTCCGATGTCAGTCGCCTCAGAGCAGTTATCAGAAGCGTCGCCAGCTTGTAGGGTGGTCTCATGAGTCCACCGCAAAACCTGAACTGTGATAAAATGCAGTATTAAAAAGACAAAACCGCACTGCGTCCTGTCGTTTCAAGATTTCAGCATATTTTGGTGCGCAGCAGGCGAAGGGGTTTGAAACCTGCTCCCTACGACGGATTGGCAGCAGTTTTTGCTGCCGACGGTCGATTTTTACGAAGCAAAAAGCAGACAATGTTCACCGTTCGGGAGCATTGTCTGCCTGCTTTTATAAAGGTATTCAGTCCTCTTTGGGCTTTTTCAAAAACACGAGGATGCCGATGAGGGTGCTTGCAAGGCCTACGCCGAGGTAGGCGAGGAAGCGGATGCCGTAGCCTGCCATGCTTGTGAATATATCCAGCATCGCATAGGGGACGGCAAAGAACATGACATCGGGGTACATTGCGGAAAAGATAGCCCAGTAGCCGCCTATCGTACCGATAACGGAAACAACGAAGGAGACGACGATTATAAGCGTTCGCCTTGCCAGAGCGGAGTTACCGTCGCAGATATACTCATAGCCCTTCTTGATGATAAAGGGAACGAGAACGCCGAAGACGGGAGCAAAAAGCCCCATACGCAGCAGAACTATCCACACTGCCGTCATCACAAGAGCAACGAGCAGCACGGTCATAGTACCTTTTTGGCGAAGATAGGGATCCATGGGAACAGACTTTTTAGACATACAGCACACCTCCGAACGGACTTATATAATATTAACACACATGATAGAGACGGTCAAGCTTGGCAAATGCGGCAATATGTGATAAAATGAGAAAAAACCAAGGAGGACAGCCATGCTTTTATTTCAGATATACCGCAGCGCAAGCACCAAAGTCGTCGGACTGATGCAGGGAACGCTGAACTATACAAAGGACAAGTACGAGGAAGTCGCCGGCGATAACCCCGCCGAGATACTAAACGGCATAACCTTGGAGCTTGAGCCCTATGTCTTCGGCGATGCCGAGATGACCGTTGAAAAGGCACAGGAGCTTATCGATGCATACGGAGCGTTCCAAGAGGCATTCGATGTCGATATGGACGAGGAGCTTTCCGCCCTCGAAGCCCTTGTTATGTACATGGATGTTTGAGAGCAGATCCGCATACGAGGTTGAGATACAGCACTTTGTGCCGAAGATATTCAGAGCCTGTCGGCTTGAATAAAAAAATCCAAGTCCTTTTGGACTTGGATTTTTTGGCGGAGAAGGAGGGATTTGAACCCTCGAAACCCTTATGGGGTTTACACGATTTCCAATCGTGCGCGCTCGGCCGGACTACGCGACTTCTCCGAGTGTAATGCTATTAAGTTGACAGCTTGTGTATTATAATTCAGATTCACCGCAAAGTCAAGTACTTTTTTGCACGGCGAAGCATCATATAGGCTGCAAAAAAATTTCGGCAAGGTCTTGACAAATGAATCACAATGAGTATAATAAAAAACGCTAAATGTAAAACGAATGATTTAAAACAGGAGCAGCACATGAAGATCGAGACCGAAAGACTGATGATATGCGAATTTGATATGAGCATGGCGGAGAGCGTCCACAAGGGCTCACTCGACGAGGACAACCGCCGCTTTGTACCCGACGAGGTGTTTGAAACGGTCGAAGAAGCAGCGGAAACCATAGCGTATCTTTTAGACTGCCGCAAAAGCGGCGAGGGACCGCAGGTGCTGCCGATACTCAAAAAGGACGGCTGCTACATAGGCTATGTTCAGGCTGTGCCGAAGGGCGACGCATGGGAGATCGGCTACCACATATGCGCCCCTCACACAAAAAAGGGCTACGCAACCGAAGCGGTGAAAGCCTTTTTGCCGCAGATCATGCCGCTTTTGGGGATAACACAGATGCTGGGCATCTGTCTTGCGGAGAACACCGCCTCGATCTCGGTCATGGAAAAGTGCGGCTTTGAAAGACGCTACATGGGCATGGGAGCGTATCAGGGTGATGAGCGGATGATATGCGAATATGTATACGCACCGGCAAATATAAATTGTTTGTAAGGAGATAATAATGAAAAGCTTAAAAATAATACAGACGATGTCCAAAGTGGGAAAGATACTGAGCATGATAGCGTTTATCGGCTCGATAGTCGGAATATGCGGCTGCACCTTCGGCATTGCGGCAATGCTTACATCCGTCTTTGAAACGGTGAAGATCGGCGGCATAACGCTGCACGGTCTGATCGACAGGGCGACCGACTTTAACGCACTATACTCCCTCGTTGCGGGATGGCTTATTATCTGCATAGGCGAGGCGGTGCTTGCCCGATTTGCGGTGAAGTATTTCAATAACGAACTGCAAGACGGCACACCCTTCACCGAAAGCGGCTCAAAGGAGATCCTTCGTCTCGGCATACTGACCGTTGCGCTGCCTCTTGCCTCTCAGATACTGGCGCAGATCGCACAGGCGATCATAGCGGAGTTTGCCGCGATCGAGCTTTCCCCCGAAATGACCGCAACTTTCAATTGCGACGGCAGCGTTACTCTCGGCATATGCTTTATCATTCTGTCCGTCATCTTCAAATACGGAACGGAGCTGAAAACCGAAAACGAATAACAAAACTGCGCAGTACGATTTGTACTGCGCAGTTTTGTTATATAACTATATAAGATTTCCCACGGATATGACGCCCATGGTGACGGCTATGACTATGAGTCCCGCAACCATGACACCGAGGGCAATGGACGGCAATGCGCTTTTAAGCCGCATATTCAGAAGCGATGCAACCAAGGCTCCCGTCCATGCACCGGTACCGGGAAGGGGGATGGCGACGAGGATCATCAGTCCCCAGAATGAGTAGGTCTGCACGACCTTGCCCTTCTCCTCACCCTTGCGCTGGAGCCAGTTTGAAAAACCGGTGAGGATGTTGTGCTTGTTCATCCACAGCAGCACCCTTCTTGTGAGCAGGATGAGAATGGGGATGGGGAGCATATTGCCGACAACGCCGATGGCGTAGGCAAGCCAGGGATCGACGCCGTTTGCGATTCCCACGGGTATTGCGCCTCTTATCTCGGAAACGGGCACCATCGCCCAAAAAAGAGTTTTAAGTATTCCTTCCATTCAGTCCTCCGTCAGTCTTCGGGGTCGATGTCGGGCTCGGGAGAGATATCGGGGCTGGGTTCTGGATCGGGCTCGGGTATCCTTTCAAAAGTTACCATTATGGAATGTGCTTCTTTGACATTGGTGAAGGTGTGGCTGGTTTTCGCACCCTCATCCTGACCGTCAACCACGACGGTTTTGATATCATAGCCCTCATCGGGGGTGAAGCCTATCGTGATGGCACCGTTTTCCTCAACGGTAACGCTGCCGCTGGGACTTGCGGTACCACCGTTGCCGCAGCTTATGAGAATGTTGTATCTTGTTGCCTGAGGCGTAACGGAGCCGTCGTCGTTAATGACGGGGGACTCGGATGCCGCGACCTCCTCATCGTGCGACTGCACGGAGCCGGGCTTGAAGGTGACCGCTCCGGAGTTCAGCGTATATACGACGAGCAGCAGCGCAAGCACCAGTACAACGCCTGTGACTATTGCCTTGACGCTCATTTTCATGGGCTTATGCAGCTTTTTCTGCTTCTTTTCCTTCTTGGGCTTTTCTGTTTTGACGCTCATATCGGATACCTCCGTTACAGCTCTTTCTTTTCGCCGCCCTGCTTGGGTTTGGGTTTACCGTGGCGATAGTAGCGGCGCCTGTTGTTTTTCTTCGGCGCAGCCTCCTTGACGGCAGCGGGAGCTTTTGACTCTGCGGGAGCTTCGGTCGGCTTCTTGGGCTTTTTCTGCTCGTTTCGGTTGTGCTTGGGCTTTGCCTTGACGGGCTGCTTTTCATGCGGCTCCGAGACAGGCTTTTGCTGCTCCTTCTTTTCGACGGGCTGCTTCTTTTCGCCGCTCTTTGCCTTGGGACGATGCCTGCGGCTGCGGCGATTTCTCTGCTCCTTCTTTTCGGGAACGGGCTCCGTCTCAGGTGAAGGCTCCTCGGCAATGAGACCGGGGATAGCCCACTCGTTTTCCTCCTCGATCTCGGGCTCCGGTTCGGGAACATACTTCAGCACGGAGGGCAGCGGATCACCGTCCTTGGGTCTGCCGCCGGGAACGGATGCGACCTCGACCGCACGGAAGGTGCGTATGGTATCGTCGCCGTCACCGTCGAGCTTGACCTTAACGAGCTGACGCAGCAGATTCACCTGCGTCACATTGCCGTAGCCGTCGGGAGTTTCGACAAAGGCACCCTGCTTGGGAACGCACTTGACAAGCTCCTCATAAGCCTCCTGCTCATAGCGAAGGCAGCACATCAGTCTGCCGCAGGTGCCGGAGATCTTACCGGGGTTTAAGGACATGGACTGCACCTTTGCCATCTTTGTCGATACCG
>CAZLSN010000005.1:0-36867 GCA_964562265.1 uncultured Oscillospiraceae bacterium | reverse complement strand
CCATGGAGCTGGTTGCGATAGCACTGCCGCAGCCGAAGGTGTTGAACTGCAAGTTCAACACCTTCGGCTGCGGCAGTGCTATCGCAACCAGCTCCATGGCAACCGAGCTTATCATGGGCAAGCCCCTTGAGGAAGCTCTCGAGCTGAGCAACAAGGCGGTCGTTGAGGCTCTCGACGGTCTGCCCACCCACAAGATCCACTGCTCCGTCCTCGCCGAGGAAGCGGTCAAGGCAGCGGTCAAGAATTACTACGACAAGAACGGCATCGAGTACGATGCGGAGAAGTTTGCTCAGGTCCACGATTGTGAGCATTGTGCAGATTGATCGGATAGAATAAAAAATCGCAGTGCAAAAAGCACTGCGATTTTTTATTCTTTCGGCACTACATATTTTATTATCATGCCGCATATTTCCTCTATCGGAGTCTTGCAATCGTTTTCAAGCCATGTCGCAACAATCGCCGTTATTCCGTTCAGGTAAAATGCCATGATATATTTTCGCTCGGAGGGCGGGACTTTATAGCTTTCGAGTATAGGATCGAAGATATAGCGGAACATTCTGCCGTAGGTGTCATTTGCTTTGAAGATATGGGGCTTTTTCATTGCCGCCGAATACACTCGTCTGTGGTCTGCGATGAAGCGCAGATACGGCATGAGATAATCGGGGGTTATAAGCAGCCGTTCCTTTTCGTCACCGTTTCTTATGCGGTCTACAAGCTCCCTTGCCTCAACATCGAAGTAGGAATTGAATCTGTCATGCATCAGGGCAACGCTTTCGTCAAGGAGGTCGCAAGTGTTCTCATAGTGCAGATAGAATGTTGAGCGATTAACGCCCGCAAGTGCGCATATCTCCTTGACGGAAATGTACTCGAAATCCTTCTTCTCAAGCAGGGCTATGAGTGCCTCGTCCATTTTGACGGCAGTATTGAAATATTTGCTCTCCGACTTGTTCATTTACTCTCCTTCTTTGAGCGGCGCAGCATATATATCGAGATCGCTATGACGGCGATGTACAGTCCGGTGCCGGTGAGTGTGTTCATCATGATGCGGTACTCGACGGTTTTTTGCGAAAATGCGGCTATGAGGGCATTTTGCAGTCCGAGCATCGAGACCAAGGCCGCAACAAAGCTAAGTGCCTTTGCGGCGGAAAGTGTTGGGCTTCCTATTTTGCGGAACTTTACCACATTTATTATGCTCAGGGTCAGCATATAAAATGTGTACGCCGCCGCTGCATATATCGTGTAGCCGGGATATATTATACCCGCTTCGGTTCTTATCATGAGCAGGATCATGCCGCCGAGTGGAATGTCGAGCAGCAGCAAAAGCCATGCGGTGCGGCGGTAGCTTTTATTCTCGTCGCTACCTCTTTTGCGTGAGACTGCAAGTCCCATGCGCATGAAGCCGAGTACAAGAAAATATGCCGCCGTTGATATGAGCCACACCGAGGAGTATATCACCCCGACAACGGCTCTGAAAACACCGTAGGCGAGGTTTATCGTCATGCCTTGGTATATGCCGACGCTGCCCCTGTAGGCTCTGTCGTGCAGGTACTTATCCCCCGTTTCGGTGGCGGCGAATTTCTTTATGAGTCTCATTCCTCTTCGCTTATCTCTTTGGCAAGCTGTATGATCTCAAATGCATACTTTGCCTTGCCCTTATTAAGCAGTCTCTTGTATATGGGGTAGTTTATGCCCACTCCGATCATGCCGACGATGCCGACTGCTATGCCGATGAGCATGGACATCATTGTGCCGTCGCCGATGGCTCCCATGCAAAGGCACATTCCGGTGCCGAAGATGAGGGTGAAGATGATGCCGAAGGTGTAGGCGAATATGTTTGCAGGCCGCTTTGCTTTGCGGTCAAGCTTTCTGAGTGCAACGACCTTGGAGTCGTTTTTCGGTGCGTATTCGTTTGCAAGCTGTTCTGCGTAGATCTTATCGGTGTTCATGTTTTTTAGCTCCTTTTTCATTTTACGGTCTGATTATAGCAAGCCCAAAACGAAAACTGAACAACACGATCTCGGTTTTCTGTTGAGTTCAAAAAAATCTCCGTAAAAATACGGAGATTTTTTATTATGCCTTATGCTTCGCAAAGCTTCAAAATGACTTTCACCATCTTTTCCATCGACTGCACGGGTATATACTCATGCACACCGTGGAAATTGACACCGCCGGTCGAGAGATTGGGACAGGGCAGCCCCTCATACGAGAGCCTTGCACCGTCCGTACCGCCTCTTATCGGTGCGACGATCGGGGTAACGCCGACGCTTAAAAATGCGTTTTTAGCATTCTCTATAAGCTCCATATGCGGCAGTATCTTCTCACGCATATTGTAATAGCTGTCCTTTACAGCGCAGTCGAAGCTGCCTTCGCCGTAGACTGAATTCATGTAATCGCAAAGCTTCTGTACAAACTGCTTTCTTGCCTCGAACTTTGCCCTGTCATGGTCACGGATTATCATGGCGACCCTTGCCTCAGTCTCGTTGCCCTCAATGTCGGAGACATGATAAAAGCCCTCGTAGCCCTCGGTGTGTGCCGGAATTTCGGCATGTGGCATACGGGATACGAAGTCCACCGCCAAAAGCGCTGCGTTTTTCATCTTGTTTTTAGCTTCACCGGGGTGGATATTCACGCCCTTCACGGTGACTATTGCGGAGGCTGCGTTAAAGTTTTCATATTCCAGCTCACCCAGCTCACCGCCGTCAACGGTGTATGCAGCCTTTGCGCCGAAGCGGGCATGGTCGAAGTGATCGGCACCGCAGCCTATCTCCTCATCGGGAGTGAAGCATATCGCCATACCGCGGTGCGGCACCTCGGGGTGCTGTAACAGATATTCAACGGCGGTCACTATCTCGGCGATACCGGCTTTATCGTCCGCTCCGAGGAGGGTGGTGCCGTCGGTTATAATAAGCTCCTCACCGATATGACGGGAAAGCGAGGGGAAGTCCTGTGCCTTAATATGGCCTGCGTCGCCGCCCTCATAACTTATGATACGGGGCTTTATGTTCTCACCCGAGGCATCGGGCGAGGTGTCCATGTGAGCGATGAATCCCAAGGGTTCGGTTCCATCGACATTGGCGGGAAGGTGTGCATATACTCTGCCGAACTCGTCCAGACTTGCATCGCAAAGTCCAAGCTCACGAAGCTCATTTGCAAGGTACTTTCCAAGCTCAAGCTGTCTTGCGCTGGAAGGCACGGTGGTCGAATTCTCGTCCGAGGTGGTGTGGAACGAGACATATTTCAAAAATCTTTCGCTTACATTCATAACAATTCTCCTTTTTCACCGACAACGGTGATACCGTGCTTTTTCAGAAGCTCCGTTGTCACCCCGTCGCCGGGGATTAGGGTCCCGGTGAAGCTTCCGTCGTAAATGCTGCCGCTGCCGCAGGATGGGCTGTGTTCCTTTAATATCGCCTTTCTTATCCCGAAAAGCTCACAAAGCCTGAGGGCAGCCTCCGCTCCCCTGTTATACTGCTCCGTGACATCGGTGCCGTTTTTTGCGAAAACACCGCCGTCTAAGCGTTCCGAGGGCAGTCTCGGAGTGGTGAGACCGCCGTATGCCTCCGGACACACGGGGACAAGCTCATAGCTCTCGCAGAGCTTATCGAGAGTTGCTTTCGGAAGTGTATTAGTTCCGCCGTCGTATTTGCAGTTTACGCCCAGAAGGCAGGCGGATATAAGCAGTTTTTCTTTCATCTTCTCATCCCCACCATTGCACCTGCCGCACCGCCTATGACTCTCGTCAGCAGCACGGTGTTATTGCTGAGTGACGCACCGGACACTATCTCGCCGCTTATGTAAAGGATAAGCACAAGGATGAAGGTGATGGGAATGTGGCCGCTTCTCATTCCGGCAAGGGATGCCATGACTATGAGCATAAACACCACCGCCGATGCCCCCATAAGCACTCCGGGGAAGAAAAGGTAGTGTATGATGCCCGACACAAGTGCCGTCACCGCAATGCCGCCGAGAATATTCCCGCTGCCGTAACGCTGCTCCAGCGTAGGTGACAGCAGAAGTATCATCATTATATTCGATATAAAAGAGGCATAACCGGAGTTGCCCAGCACATGGAGCAAAAATCTCGGATAAGTCAAAAGATCGCCAAGGGACGAATGCCAGCACGAAAACAGCAGTGTGTTTGTGCCGCCTACATACTTCTCCAGCATCAGCGCACCGAAGGACAGAAGCGCAAAGCTCAGTGCCACCGGCGAATCATACTGGAATCTGACCATCTTTTTCATTGCAACTTCTCCAATGCATTTCTGTAGTATTCTGCGGTCTTGTCGTCAAAGCACACCATGCGCACCCGCTCGATCTCCGGATGCTCCGTAAGGTACTCCCCTATCGCGGCGATCGCAATGGGTGCAGCAAGGTTCAGGGGGAAGGCGTACACTCCCGTGGATATGGACGGGAAATCGACGGTCTTGCAGCCGTACTCGGATGCAAGCTCGAGGCAGCTTCTGTAGCATGAGCGCAGAAGCTCCGCCTCATGCTTATTGCCGCCGCGCCATACGGGGCCGGGGGTGTGGATAACATACTTTGCGGGGAGCTTATAGCCCTTTGTTATCTTTGCCTCACCGGTCTTGCAGCCGCCGAGGGTACGGCACTCCTCCAGAAGCTCCTTACCCGCTGCTCTGTGGATGGCACCGTCAACTCCGCCGCCGCCAAGCAGTGAGCAGTTTGCCGCATTGACTATGGCATCTACCGCCTGCTTTGTAATATCGCCTCGAATTACCTCGATGTTCATATTTCACCTCAAAGCTTTCTTATGTCCTCAATAAGCGTATCTATATCCCGCTCCGTCGTTGCCCAGCTCGTGCAGAAACGCGTAACTGTTCTTCCGTCGGGAAGTGTGCATTGCCTTGAAAACGAATATTTCTCCGCAAGAACGGCACACTGCTCACCGCTAAGTATAGGGAAGAGCTGATTCGTGGGAGATGCACAGTAAAACTCAAAGCCCTTTTCGGAAAATGCCGCTCTGAGCTTTTCGGCAAGTGCCATCTCGTGGCGGCCGACTTTATAATACAGTCCGTCGGTAAACAGCGCATCAAACTGAACGCCGAGAAGTCTGCCCTTGGCAAGCATTCCGCCGCGCTGCTTTATGATATATCGGAAGTCCTTTTTGAGCGTATCGTTTAATATGACGACCGCTTCACCAAAAAGTGCGCCGTGCTTTGTGCCGCCAATGTAAAACACATCGCAAAGCTTTGACAGCTCCTTTAAGCTTGGGCAGGAATCCATGGCAAGAGCGCAGGAAAGCCTTGCGCCGTCAACGAAAAGAAGGAGTCCCTTCTCACGGCAGACCTCACTGATAGCAGAAAGCTCCGCTCTGTCATAGACCGTTCCGGTCTCCGTCGGCTGGGATATATACACCATCGCAGGCTGCACGGTATGCTCAAAGGATTCGTCGCCTCTGTGGGAATCCACACAGGAACGCACCTGCTCTGCGTTTATCTTGCCGTCGGCACTCGGCAGTGCCAGCACCTTGTGTCCTGCCGCTTCGATCGAGCCTGTTTCGTGGACATTTATATGCGCGCTCTCGGCTGCGATCACGCCCTGATGCGGACGCAATGCCGCTGCGATAACACAGATATTTGTCTGCGTTCCGCCCACAAGAAAATGCACCTCGGCATTTTCGGCACCGCACTCCGCCTTTATTTTTTCGGCTGCGGCGGCGCAGAAGGGATCGTTTCCGTAGCCGGCAGATTGGCACATATTCGTTTTTTCCAAGGCCTGCATTATCTCGGGCAATGCACCCTCAAGATAGTCGCTTTCAAATCTCATCATCTTTTTCTTGCCTCGACCTTAACCTTTCCGTCCTGAGCGGAAAGTCTTATCCTTGCGATGCTTTCGCCGTGCTTTTCGATAATTTTTGCGGCAATGGCATCCTCGACCTCTTTCTGAATGGTGCGGCGAAGGCTCCTTGCTCCGTACTTGACGGAATAGCTCTTTTCCACAAGAAGGTCGATTAAGCTGTCGTCCCATGTGAGGGCAATGCCGTTTTCATGCATTGCCGTCCTGGTCTCACCCAGCATGAGGGCGGCAATGGAGCGGAAGTTTTCCTCGGTGAGAGCGTTGAAGTAGACTATCTCATCGACACGGTTTATAAACTCGGGACGCAGGAATTCGTTCAGTGCCTTCATGGTGCGCTCACGGCTCATGTCATTCAAGCTGCCGCCGAAGCCCAGAGATGCACTGCCGCCCGTTGAACCGGCGTTCGTCGTCATGATTATGACCGTGTTCTCGAAGTTTACCGTCCTGCCCTGTGCGTCGGTTATCCTGCCGTCATCGAGTATCTGAAGCAGAATGTTCAAAACATCGGGATGCGCCTTTTCGATCTCGTCAAACAGTACGACGGAGTAGGGCTTGCGGCGTATTTTCTCGGTGAGCTGACCCGCTTCGTCGTAGCCGACATAGCCGGGAGGCGAACCGATGATCCTCGAAACGGAGAACTTCTCCATAAACTCGGACATGTCGAGCCTTATGAGACTTTCAGGTGAATTGAAAAGATCCTCGGCAAGACGCTTTACAAGCTCCGTCTTACCGACACCGGTACCGCCGACGAAGATGAAGCTTGCGGGCTTGCGCTTTGCTTTGAGTCCCACTCTGCTGCGGCATATTGCGGAGCAAACTGCCTCTATCGCCTCATCCTGTCCGACGATGTGGGAGCGCAGTCTGTCGCCCAAGGCGGCAAGACGCTCTATCTCATCCGCCTTTATGCTGCTGGCGGGGATCTTCGTCCAAAGCTCGATTATTCTCGCAAGATTATCGGTCGTGAGTTCCGGTCTGCCGGAAAGCTCAAGCTCCGCTATCTCCTGCTCCCGCTTCATCTCCTTGGCTCTTAAAGTCGCAATGCGTTCGTATCGTTTGTCGAGCTCTTCGTTTGCGCCCTCTCCCGTGGGGGGATCGGCGCTCATAAGCGTCTCTCTTTCAAAGCGGAGATTGTCCAGATCACGCTCCGCCTCTATGCGTCTGTTTATGCTGTCGTCCTTGAGGTTTACATCGGAGCAGGCCTCGTCTATGAGGTCTATCGCCTTATCGGGAAGGAATCGGTCCGTTATATATCTCTCTGACAGTCTCACTGCCTCACGGCACATCTCGTCGCTTATCTTAACGCCGTGATAGTCCTCGTAATAGTGGGCTATGCCCTTTAATATCTCAACGCTGTCCTCGACGGAGGGCTCGTTTATCGTTACCGGCTGGAACCTGCGTTCCAGTGCGGAATCCTTTTCAATGTGCTTGCGGTACTCGGTGAAGGTCGTTGCGCCGATGACCTGTATCTCGCCTCTGGAAAGTGCGGGCTTTAAGATATTTGCGGCGTTCATGCTGCCCTCGGCATCGCCCGCTCCGACAATATTATGCACCTCGTCGATGACAAGTATCACATTGCCCTGCTTGCGAATGTCCTCGATAAGCCCCTTCATACGGCTTTCAAACTGACCTCTGAACTGCGTTCCGGCGACAAGTGCCGTGAGATCGAGAAGAAAGACCTCCTTATCACGAAGCTTTAATGGGACCTCCTTTGCCGCGATCTTCTGTGCCAGTCCCTCTGCGACGGCGGTTTTGCCGACACCGGGTTCACCGATCAGACAGGGGTTGTTCTTCTGACGACGGTTCAGTATCTGGATGACACGCTCCAGCTCCTCTTTTCTGCCTATCATGCTGTCGAGCTTGCCCTCTCTCGCACGGGCGGTGAGGTTTATGCAATAGCTGTCGAGGAACTTTCTGCCGGATTTGCCGCTGTCCTTCTGCTCCTTTTTGGGCGTAACGGGTTCACCGGGGACGGTAGGCGGCTCCTTGTCCTGATTGCCCTGATTTGCACCGAAAAGGCGATTTAAAAACGGAAAGGTAGCGGTCTTGCCGTCGTCACCGTCGTCGCCGTCGGAGGGTTCGGACGAAAGCAGACTCTCCACTCCGTCGAGTGCGCCCATCATCTCACCTGCGAGATTATCCACATCGTCGTCGGATATGCCGAGCTTTTCGATCATATCGTCAACGGGCTTAATGTGCAGCTCTCTTGCGCATTTGAGGCACAGTCCTTCATTTTTCGATTCGCCGTTTTCGACCTTGGTGATAAACACTATCGCAAGGTTTTTACCACAGCGTGAACACAGTCTTTTTTGCATAATGATCTCCAATCTGCCCCCGTGGGCACTCACCACAGGTATATGTGGTCCTTTTGTATGATAAGTGCGTCATCACCGCACATGCAGGCGGTGCGCACGGATTTTACTTCGATTTCGTCCTTTACTCTCAAGTCCTTGCCGTAAAGCACGGTACGCTCCCGCTCCTGCGAAAGCAGCAGACCGTCCCCGACATCGAGGGATATTACGGCATCGGTCTCGGTTTTTCCTATCACCCCAAGTGAGCTTGACAGGCAAATAAGCTCTCCCCCTCCGCCGCTTGAGTGATACCGTGCAAAGATATATATGCAGTCGCCGTCTAATATTGCATCCGCTATCGGCATCCCCGCGTCAAAGCTTTTGAGCCTGCCCGATCTCGTCAAGGTGTAGATCTCGGTCTCCCCGACGATGCACAGCAGCTCATCGCACAGCCAGCCGCAACGCTTTGCGGGAAGCTCCGTCCGACACAGGATCTCGCCGTTTTGCGTTGAGATCATCCTGAGCTTATCATCATAGATCAAAGCCAGACTGTCGCCCTTCGGCGAAAGGGCCGCGCAATGCAGCTCACAGTCCGAAAGCGTGCTGCGAAACACCGGCTCACCGTTATGATCCAAAAGCGTTGCCGAGGCAGTGCCGCCGCTTTCGGTGCAGATGAGCCTGCCATTATCCGAAAGCTCCGCATAAACAAGCTTACCCTCGGCGGTGCATATGTCATACTCACCGTCTGCAGACAAAACTACCGTCGTATCGCCGCCGCAGTCCCACACAAGGCAGCGGTCGCCGCACACCGAGGCCCGGGGCTTTGTCATTTGCAGGGAGAGGGCAAGTCTCTCATTGCCGTTAAGATCGTAAAGCCTAAGCTCATACGGTGAAAAAACGGCAACGGCATCGCAAAATGCGGCATAGTCCTGCCCCTCCGCCGAGACATACGAAAAGCCTTCATTCAGCTCTCTGCGGTGAAGCTCCGAGTAGAGCAGCACCGACAATGCTGCAAGCAAAAGCAGGATAAAGAGGGTCTTTTTTCGCAAGTATATCAGTCCTTCAGCATCATCTCGCCAACAGGACCGTCATACCAGACACGGTTTAAATAAAGACCCTGGGGCGGCATAGTGGGACCGGTAAGGCGTCTGTCACCTATCTCAAGCAGGTGAGGGATGTCCTCCGGCAAGAGCTTACCGCAGGCTGCATATACCATTGTTCCCACTATCGCCCGACACATGTTATAAAGGAAGCCGTTTGCACAAACGGACACCGTTATAGTGTCGCCCTCTTTCACCGCCGTACAGGAATAGATCGTGCGGACGGTGGTCTTTGTTTCGGTTCCGAGACTTCTGACTGCGGCAAAATCGTGCGTTCCGACAAACGCAGCCGCTGCCCTTTGCATCCTGTCCATATCCAAATGCTTGGGATAGAAGCATACCCTCTTTTCGAGGAAGGGATCCCGGATATTCGAGTTGTGTATTTTATAAATGTATTCTTTTTTTATGCAGGAGGATATGGCGTTGAAATCCTCCTCCGCCTCTACCGCCGAGAGCACCGCAATGTCATCCGGCAATCTCGAATTTGCAGCAAGCGCAAAGCGGTCTGTCGGTATGCGGCAATCGGTTTTGAAGTTGGCGCAGTAGTTTAAAGCGTGGACTCCGGCATCCGTTCTGCCGCAGCCGGTGAGCTTAACGGGATGCTCACAGATCTTCTCCAATGCCGCCTGTACCGTGGCGCAGACGGAGGCATCTGTCTTCTGCACCTGCCAGCCGTGGTAGCGTGAGCCGTCGTATCTGATTTTCAGTGCGATATTTCTCATAATCCGAAATGCTTCATCACGAATATTGCCGCAAGGAACACGGCCGCATACAAAAACCCAGCAAGGTCAACGCCTTGGAATTTGAGCTGCTTTAATCTTGTTCTGCCGTCACCGCCGTGGTAGCAGCGGCTTTCCATCGCAACGGCAAGCTCATCGGCACGGCGAAATGCGGAGATGAAAAGAGGCACCAATATGGGCAGCAGTGCCTTCGCACGGCGGACAAGGCTTCCGCTTTCAAAGTCGGCTCCCCTCGCCTTCTGAGCGGACATGATCTTGTCCGTCTCCTCGATGAGGGTGGGAATAAAGCGCAGTGCCATGCTCATCATCATGCTCATCTCATGCACCGGCACCTTGATCTTTTTCAGGGGGCGCAGCAGTCTTTCGAGACCGTCGGTCAGTGCCATGGGGCTTGTTGTGTATGTCAGCATGAAGGTGCCGACAATGAGCAACACTATCCTCAGCGACATGAACAGTGCCTTTTTAAGACCCTCCCATGTTATTATCCAGCCCTCGATTATCGGGGTGCCTTCGGTGTAGAAGATGTTCAGTGCGGCGGTCAGCACTATTATAAATATAAGCGGCTTTAGTCCCTTAAACGCCGTTTTTGGTCTGATCTTCGCAATGAACATGCACAGCGAAAGTATCGCAATGACAAAGAGATAGCTGAACCAGTTTTCGGCGTTAAACAGTCCTACGATGAAAACAATGACGAGTATGAGCTTTGTTCTGGGGTCGAGGCGATGTACCGGTGTGTCACCGGGGAAATACTGGCCTAAGGTTATGTCTTTCAGCATTTCGCCGCACCCCCTCTCAGAGATTTCAGTGCCGAGAGCAGCTGCTCCGTCGTATAAATGGAGTCGGGCAGCTTAAGTCCCCTGCTGCGAAGTGCCATCGAAAGCTCCGTTGCGGCAGGTACGCTCAGCCCTATCGCTTTAAGCTCCTCGGGGCGGGAGAAGACCTCCTGCGGTGTTCCGTCAAATTCAATATGACCGCCGCTGAAAACAATGAGTCTGTCCGCAAGTCGGGCGACATCCTCCATGCTGTGGCTGACGATTATGACCGTTGAGCCGGTTTTCTCACGGTAATCGCAGATGTTCGAGAGTATCTGACGGCAGCCTGCGGGGTCAAGTCCCGCAGTCGGTTCATCGAGTATGAGTACACCGGGGCGCATTGCAATGACGCCCGCTATCGCAACTCTGCGTTTCTGACCGCCGGAAAGTTCCAGCGGTGAACGGTCGAAAAGCTCCTCGGGTACGCCGACAAAGCCCGCAGCTTCACGCACTCTCTCCTCAACCTCGGACTCCGAAAGTCCCATATTCTTGGGGCCGAAGGCTATATCCGCAAAAACGGTCTCCTCAAAAAGCTGATACTCCGGGTACTGGAACACGAGTCCGACCTTGAATCTGACATTGCGTGTTGCCTCTTTTGAGGCGAATATATCCTCACCGTCCACTGAAACGCTGCCCGCAGTCGGCGGTAAAAGTCCGTTCAAGTGCTGGATGAAGGTCGATTTTCCGGAGCCAGTGTGACCTATAAGCCCCACAAGCTGACCGTGAGGTATTGTTGCGTTTATGTCGTCTATAGCGACCTTTTCAAACGGTGTCCCCGCACTGTAGGTATGGCGGAGACCCTTGACGATTATCTCAGACATTTCCGATTTCCTTTGCAATTTCATCGGCACATTCTTCAATTCCCAGTGCCGTGAGCGGAAGCTTCGCTCCCGCCTTGTTGAGTTCAAACAGTATCTCCGTCGTAACGGGGACGCTGAGCCCCTCTGAGCGCATAAGCTCGACCTTCGAGAACACCTGTGCCGGCGTTCCGTCCGCCGAAACACAGCCGTCGGACATGACGATCAGCCTGTCCGCACCGATACATTCCGACATGTGGTGAGTTATGAGTACCACCGTCATCCCCTTTTCACGGCACAGCCTCGTCACTGTTTCGATGACCTCCCGTCTGCCCTTGGGGTCGAGCATCGCAGTGGGTTCGTCGAGGACCACGACCTCGGGCTCCATTGCGATCACACCGGCTATGGCAACTCTCTGCTTCTGACCGCCGGAGAGCAGATGCGGAGCATGAAGCCGGAAATCATACATATCCACTTGCTTTAGGGCATTATCCACCCTTTGGCGTATCTCCTCGGAGGGTACACCGAGGTTTTCGGGTGCAAAGGCAACATCGTCCTCGACGACATTCGCCACTATCTGATTGTCGGGATTCTGGAACACCATGCCGACCTTGCGGCGTATATCGAGGGTCCTGTCCTCGTCCCGAGTGTCCATCCCGTCTATAAGTACGGAACCGGAGGTCGGGAGAAGGATGGCATTCAAATGCTTTGCAAGGGTGCTTTTGCCGGAGCCGTTGTGACCGAGTACGGCAACAAAGCTGCCCTTTTCTATCTCAAGGCTCACGCCCTTTAAGCTCTCCGTCTCGTCGCCGGGGTAGGCGTAGTGCAGATCGTCTATCTTAATTATCGCGTTCATTTATCTCTCCCATCGGCAGGTGGCACCGCAGGGCAGTGCAAGTCCGCTGTCCGTTACCGGAAGTCCAAGCTCCTCGGCTTCGGAGCTGCCGCCGAATTTTTTCGTGAATATGCTCTCCGTCACATAGGACAGCACCGAGGGTGCAAGTCCCGTGGTGTAGGAATTTATAAGTACAAAGAGCGGATCGTCCGACAGCACCCCGGCGCACAGGGACACAAAGGGCCAAAGATTCTGCTCAAGCTTCCAGACCTCACCGCCGGGGCCTCTGCCGTAGGACGGAGGATCCATGATGATGGCGTCATACCTGCGTCCCCTGCGTATCTCCCGTTCGACGAATTTGGCGCAGTCATCAACTATCCAGCGGATGGGCGCATCTTTAAGACCCGACGATGCAGCGTTTTCTTTCGCCCACGATACCATGCCCTTTGCCGCATCGACATGGCACACCGTCGCACCCGCCGCGGCACATGCGACCGTTGCGGCACCGGTATAGGCAAAGAGATTTAAGACGCTTATGGGTCTGCCTGCCGACCTGATCTTTTCCATCGCCCAGTCCCAGTTACATGCCTGTTCGGGGAAAATGCCCGTGTGCTTGAAGTTCATGGGCTTAACATTGAAGGTCAGCTCACCGTAATGTATCTGCCAGCTTGCGGGGAGTCCGCCCTTATCCCAGCTTCCGCCTCCGGTTTCGCTGCGGCGATACCTTGCGTCACGGCAATTCCAACGCTCATCCGTTTTGGGCGTCTGCCATATCGCCTGGGGGTCGGGGCGCACAAGATGATACTTGCCCCAGCGTTCAAGCTTCTCTCCGCCCGTGCAATCTATAAGCTCAAAATCTTTCCATTTATCAGATAACCACATAATAATACCTGCCGATTATAATTTGACACAGTATTATATCACCCTTTAAGCACAGTTTCAATTACGGCATTATGAATTTTTGAATGTTTTTTCAAGTCCCGTTATTTCACGGATTGTTTAAAAATTCTTTCGCCTTTGTTCATTACTTTGACATAAAGCTCGTGTATTATATGCTCACAAGCAACGGAGGTGTGCGTAATGAACGAAAACAGAGACAGAGACGAAGAGCTCACAGAGCAGGACGCCGCTTCTGATACCCGTGTTGACGGAGAGTACCGTTTCGTAAGACCTGAAAGCAGACTGTATGAGGATGCCGAGTTCGTCCCCCAGTCGGAAAGTACCGAGATCCCGAAGTACTATGTCCCGAACGAGAAGAAGCCCCGTGAGAAAAAAGATACCGGCAAGCATATCGGTCTGAAGGTCGCGGCACTGTGCCTTGTATGTACGCTTCTCGGCGGCGGTGCAGGTGCGGCAGCGGGAATCTACTTCGGCGACAAGCAAGACGAGGATGAGCCTCGTCCAAGCACTCCGATAGTCCATTCCACCGGTACGACGGTAAGCACAGGCAGCAGCACCGCAAACGATGTTTACACGCTTGCCTGCACCCAGACGGTCGGCATCACAACGGAAGTCACCTACACCAACATGTTCGGTCAGACCAGCTCCACTGCCGTTTCCGGCACAGGCTTTGTCGTTACGACCGACGGCTATATAATGACGAACTACCATGTCATCGAGTACGCATACGAATACGGATACGCCATATCCGTCATCTTCAAGGACGGTACGAAGTATGAGGCTTCAATAGTCGGTGTCGAATCGGACAACGATGTTGCCGTTTTGAAGATCGATGCAACGGGGCTGAACCCCGTCGCCGTGGCGGACAGTGACGAGATCCTTGTCGGAGATACGGTCTACGCCGTGGGCAATCCCCTCGGTGAGCTTGACTTCACGATGACCACGGGCAGCGTCAGCGCACTCGACCGCAGCATAAGCACCGATGAGGATCAGCCGGCGATAAACATGTTCCAGTTCGATGCGGCGGTAAACTCCGGCAACTCCGGTGGTCCGGTGTACAACACCTCCGGTGAGGTCGTCGGTATCGTCACCGCAAAGGCATCCGAAAGCAATGTCGAAGGCATAGGCTTTGCGATCCCCATAAACGATGCGGTCGACATCGCAAACGACCTTATAACAAAGGGCTATGTGACCGGTAAGGCCTACCTCGGCGTAACGGTCGATACACGATACACCTCGGTCTATGCCGATTATTACGGTATGCCCGAAGGCGCATACATCTTCTATGTCGAAAACGGAAGCTGTGCCGAGAAATCCGGCATATCCTCCGGCGATATAATCACCAAGATCGGTGATTACGACATTAGGAGCTACTCGGATCTTGCATCCGCAATAAGACAGTATAAGGCGGGCGACACCGTTAAGGTCACGGTCTACCGCACCAACGACTATGTGAAGCTCACCCTTACCTTCGATGAATCCAAGCCCAACACCGATTCAAACGGTGTCAGCGAATCCGGCCTTTCCAGCCATCCGCAGGGCAATATATTCAACTGATAATTTCGATATTTTCTTCTCCTTATACATCCTCTCTATTTCTCCAAAACAAAGGGCCGTCGGTTTTTTCCGACGGTTCTTTGTTATATTATTAATAGTTGAGGTCGTCGAAAGCCGAATATACATCGTACGGGGCGGGTTTCCCGTCCCGCTTCTCGGAAGTAAATTCGGGGCTGCGCTGCCTAACGGGGTACAGCAGCAAAAACTACTGCCAATCCCTCGTAGAGCGGAGTCAAGATTCCGCCCTACGAGGTGTCGGTGCATCCGAACATTTAAAATATTTGTTGCAAGCTATGACAAAAACCGCCGCCCAAGGAGCTTTTCCCCGGACGGCGGCTTCATTGCCGCTGTTTACATTCATGCGGTTTTGTTCACTTTTTATATCCGCAGACGGAGCAGTACCGCTCCCCTTTTTCATAGTAGTGGTGCTTTGATTCGATGTGCTTCTTCATATTTACAAATCGCCGAACCTCATCCGCACTCAGCTTCTCCCTCACGGTACGGTGTGAATAATCATGCCACTGCACAAGCACGACGCAGAGGAAGACCAGCGCAAATATGCAGAATACGAAAAACGCCACCCACAGCATCGCCTGTGATTCCTTGCCGATATATGGGCCGTTTAAAAACGGTCTGAAAACAATGGCACTGAAGCTTGCCACCAGCGTCAGCACGATATACAAAACGAATTTGCCGCCGAGGTGCATCGGCAGCTTGCCGCAGTGAGGGCAGATCTTCATCCCTTCGGGTATCCTGTTGCCGCATTTAACGCAATTTTTCATAGGCAGTCCCCTTTGCTTTTGCTTAAATAGAAAATTGTGGTACGAACCCAACTTGTGATTCGCAAGAAAAATCGACAGTCGGTACCTAAATTAACCGTCGTTCCACCGTAGGGAGCAGGTCTCAGGCCCTTCGCCTGCTGCGCTCCAAAATATGCTGAAATGTTGAAATGACAGAACGCAGTGCAGGTTTTGCGGTGGAGTCATGAGTCCACCCTACAAGCTGCCGACGCTTCTGATAGCTGCTCTGTGACGACTGACACCGGAACAGTTCCTGCATTCCCCTCAGTTTAATATATTGTAGCTTATGCCGCCGCAAAATACAAGTCCCGTGATTGACAATCCGACAAAAGAGGTCTACAATGTATGATGAAATAATATTGAGAGGCATAAGAAAAATGACATTATCCCATGCAAAACGGAAGTCCGACACCGTTAGGGATATGACACAGGGCAACCCCTATTCGCAGATGATAGCCTTTGCCCTGCCCATATTTTTGAGTCAGGTCTTCCAGCAGCTTTACAACACAGCCGACACGCTGATAGTCGGCAGATTCCTCGGCACCGAGGCGCTTGCGGCGGTAAGCTCCTCCGGTACGCTGATCTTCCTGCTCGTCAGCTTTTTCAACGGAACCTCCATGGGTGCCGGTGTCGTCGTATCGAAATACTTCGGCGCAAAAAACGAGCTGAACATATCCAAGGCGATACACACCAATATCGTCTTCTCCCTGCTCTGCGGCGTTGCGCTTACCGTCGTCGGCGTTCTGTTCACCCCGACCTTCCTCGTTTGGATGAAAACCGACCCCGATGTTCTCCCGCAGGCAATCGAGTATTTCCGCTACTACTTCCTCGGCAGTCTTGCCATGATAATGTACAACACATGCCGAGGCATAATGAGTGCCGTAGGTGACAGTAAGCGCCCTCTGTACTACCTCATTTTCTCCTCCATCCTCAATGTGGTACTCGATCTGCTCTTCGTTGCGGTGTTTAAGTGGGGCGTCTGGTCTGCTGCCATCGCAACGGTCATCTCCCAGGCAGCAAGCGTCGTTCTGTGTATGCGTCACCTTTTTGAGAAGGATCATGTCTACTCCGTCTATGTCAAGAAGCTTCGCATCCACGGCGATATGCTCAAGGAAATAATCCGCTACGGTCTGCCTGCAGGCATCCAGAACTCCGTTATCGCTTTCGCCAACACTATAGTTCAGACGCAGATAAACTCCTTCGGCAAATACGCCACCGCAGCCTACGGTACCCACGGCAAGATCGAGGGCTTTGCCTTCCTGCCCATCGTCAGCTTCAACATGGCGACCTCGACCTTTATCAGTCAGAACCTCGGTGCCGGTCTTCACGACAGGGCAAGGCAGGGTGCAAGGTTCGGCATTCTTGCCTGCGTTATCATGGCGGAGCTGGTCGGTATTCTTTGCTACATCTTCGCTCCCGATCTCGTCGCCCTATTCGACGACAACAAGAAGGTCATCGAGCTGGGTACGATGCAGGCAAGGACGGTCTCGCTGTTCTTCTTCCTCCTTGCGTTCTCGCATGCCATCGCAGCCGTTTGCCGCGGTGCGGGTAAGGCCTTTGTGCCGATGTTCATAATGCTCGGTGTGTGGTGCGTTTTGAGAATTTGCTACATCGCCTATGTCACGAATGTGTTCGGTGAGCTGCGCTATATCTACTGGGCGTACCCGATAACCTGGGCGATAAGCTCTCTGCTTTATCTCATCTACTACTTCAAAGGAAACTGGCTGCACGGTTTTGATTAGACGACAAAAAATCTCCGACTAAATGTCGGAGATTTTTTCGTATAGCTGTTTTACATCTGCCAGGTCTCGGCACCCTCTTCGAGGATCTGACCCTGATTGTATGCATCGACTATCTTGCGTATCGCATGGTCGGCAAAGATCGTGGATATCTTATCTGCGGTGGGAATGGGCCACTCCTCCTCGGTGAGTTCGGGGAGCTGCTCGATCTTACGCATATTCTCCGTTGCCTTGCGGAGCTTGAGCTGCTCCTCAAGAGTGTGACGGCGGAGCTTATCATCGGGTGCAAGCTGGGTGACATCGACCTTGCCGGCTACTCTGTCGATAATGATGGTGCCGTGACCGTTTGCCTCCTTGCCGTTGGGGAAATACCAGTATGTCAGATGATTGTCATCCTGCTCTTTGAGTTTGAAAGTTACCATTGAACATCCTCCGTATCGGATAAATTTGCAGTATGGGAATATTATAACTCAATTTCACGCTTATTGCAACAAAAATGAAAAAGAGCAGCTACGCTGCTCTTTTTCATTTTATAAACTCAGTTTATGGGGAATACTTCGAGCTCGACATCGCTCAGGGGGAAGCTGCAGCAGGGATGGATCCAGCCGAACTTCTTATCGGCAAGACGGCGGCCGTCTGCATCCTCGGGGATATAGACATCACCCGAAATGAGCCTTGAATGGCACCAGCCACATTCGCCGCTTCTGCAATGCGACGGTGCTTTGATAGCGGCACGCTCCATTGCCCACAGCAAGGACTCGCTTGCCTTGCAGGGAACTACCTGCTTTTCACCCTTTATTACCACGGTGAGCTTAAACTCGTCTTCCTTCTTCTCTATGGGGAAGTCTGCGTTATTTGCGGCACCGAGATAGTCACCGGACATCTCCATGCGATAGCGACGCTTGGGCAGACCGAGCTTTACCATCTCACCCTCGCAGAAGGTGTACATAGCCTTGGGGCCGCACATAAAGACGGAGTAATCACCCTCGGGTGCGTACTTCTTGATGAGCTCTGCGGTCATGAAACCGTGCTCAAAGCCCTCCTTCTCCTCATGGGACAGGACATGGACTACCTTTACTCTGCCGTTTGATTTGGCTGCAAGCTCCTCGATCTCGTCCTTTAAGAGAATACCGTCGGCTGTACGGCTGCCGTAAAGGATGGTCATGTCGAAATCCTCAATGCCGTCAACTATTGCAGCCGCCATGGAGTAGAACGGAGTGATGCCGGAGCCGCCGGCTATTGCGATAACGTGCTTTGCGTCACGCAGATTCTGATAGTAGAAATCACCGAGAGGGCCGCTGATATCAACACTGTCGCCCTCTTTCCAATTCTCCAGAATGTACTTGGAGGCGTAGGAGGGATTGGTGAGCTTAATGGTCAGAGTGTAGCTCGTATTCTCACTGCCGAGAGCATCCTTGGGGTTGGAACGGATGGTGTAGGGCTTATTGACCGTTGCCCCGTCGATATTAAGGGACACGGAAACATACTGGCTTGCACGGAAGTATGCCATTTCGCTTGTGCCCTTTGCGGTATCGGGAACGAGGGTAAAGCTCTTTGCGTCACCGTGGGGAACGACCTTTGCGATCTTAACGTGCTGAACCATGGGGTGCAGCTTCTTTGCGAGAACGTTGGCGTTAAACACGGACTGGGGCACGGTATCGGGTGCTGCCTCGATGTGCTTCAGTCTTGTTTTGACCTCACCTAAGAAGGGGAACGGAGTCAGTCCCTTGAGACCTTTTCTCGAATAATTGTATTTTGCCATCTTACTTGCCCTCCTTCATATCCTCAAGCATATATCTTGCCTGTTCCGATCCGGAAAGGTATGCCTGAGAGTAGCCGTCCATCTGGGTGCCGTGACCGCCGACGAAACGCAGTCCCTTGATATTGTAGTCCTCATGGTGTCCGCACTGTACTCTGGGGAACATGCCGTCCCAGGTTGCGGGGATATAGCCGTAAACATCGCCTCTGGGGGTGCCGAGGTAGCGCGCCCATGTTACGGGAGATGCTACAACGATCTCCTCGATGTGGCTTTGCAGGTCACAGCCCGTGACTTCCTCATAACGCTCGACACATTCTCTTGCGACGCGGTCTTTGATCTTGAAGTATTCTTCCTCGGTGACATCCTTGAACGGATCGCCGGTGTAGAACTTCGAGAACTGGATAAACGCTCTGCCCTCACCAGCCGCATCGGGAAGTGCATTGGTCAGAACGGTGCAGGTGATGTCCTTGTGAGTATCGAGAGAATCGGAGGACAAAAACTGCTTGTGGTTATCCGGAGTGTATCTCATGAAGGTATCGTAATTCTTGAGACCTATCTCTTCGGCACTGGCATCCAGACCGAGGTATACGGTGAATGCAGCCTGAGCAAGCCTCTGAGCGTTCATCTTCTTGCGCTCATAGGTGGGTACCTCCTTGTGATCCACCATGCGGTCGTATACGACATGGGGCATGAGGTTCGAGATGACACGCTCACAGGGGATATAGGTTCCGTCGGAGAGCGTTACGCCATGCACGGCACCGCCTCTGACATCGATCTTATCGACCATGGTATTGTACCAAATATCGCCGCCGAGTTCCCTGATCTTTGCGTCGAATGCAAGGGAGATCTCGTGGGAGCGGTTCTTTGCAAACCACGGGAGCTGAGTGAGGTAAACATAGGTCATAAAGGTGTAGGGAGCGAAGCTCATCTCGGTGGAATCCGCCGAAACATAGGTCCAGTAGGACTCGAAGATATGCCTTGCCTTTTCGGGTACGCCGATCTTTTTCAGCACATCATCACAGGGCTGAGGAACAAGGCACATGAGGTCGTAGTACTTGAGCATCATTTCGACCTTCTGCAAGCCCTCGGGCTCGTTGTTGCGCTCGGACAGCCATTCAACACCGTCAACCAGCATACGACCGAGCTCCATAACGGTAGTCATGGACTCACGGCTGCCGGGTACCTGACGCTCCATCTCATCGATGAACGCCTGAACGCCTGCCGGCATCGCCACATTGAAGCCGTCGGGATCGGTGGCAACGGAAGCAAAGCTTTCGTTTGCGCTGCACCATTCGACATCGAGGCCGTAATGATCCTCAAGAAGCTGTCTTACGGCACCTCTCTTGCCCTCGCCTTCGCCTGTACCCATCTGGCACATCTCATGCAAGGTTGCTTCAAACTCATAGTTTCCCCTGACAAAGCTCGTGGCACAGCCGCCGGGGAGATTGTGCTTCTCAAGCACAAGGACCTTTTTGCCTGCCTTTGCAAGATAGGTCGCGGCGGAAAGACCGCCGTTACCGGCACCTACAACGATCACATCATATTTTTGCATATTCACCCTCCGTTTTTATTAGAAGTTGCTTTCAAATTTGAACACAGTATACATTCTATCCTAAAATGTCGGGTTTTTCAAGAAATCTTTGTGAAAGCTCTGACAAAATTACTGCCGCATTTTTGTGCAATATGCTAATAAAATGCCGCATTTTCAATGCTTTGCCGGGAACACCCCGTCCTGCCGATGCTTTGTCAAGGCGAAGCTTTATATATCATCAAAGCGACGAAAAATACACCTTCGGTGATGATATGAGTGGAATATTCGGCTGACTCCGAAGATATAGGTACAAACCCGATTTTTGATTTGCAAGAATAATCGACTGTCGGTACCTAAATCAATTGCCATTCCACTGAGAGAGCAAGTCTCAGACCCCTCCGCCTGCTGCGCCCGGGATCGTTTGTACATGCAAAAACAAGACCCATCCATTCGGATGGGTCTTGTTTTTGGTGCGCGAGGCGGGACTTGAACCCGCACGCCCGGAGTGAGCACTAGAACCTGAATCTAGCGAGTCTGCCAATTCCACCACTCGCGCAAATCTATTGGGCTTGATTATAATAGCATTTTGCCGCCCCGCTGTCAAGCTATTTTATTTGCCGTTTTGCATTTTTGCCATCCCTTTTGTCTTGAAATCTCACCGCAATTGCGATATGATGATACAATATTATATTAAGGATGTGACAGCATGAGCTATATTCCGACACTTGCACAGGCAAGGGAGCTTGTCGAGAGATACAACAAGGAGCCGTTCCATATTCAGCATGCCGAGACCGTTTCCAAGGTAATGACCGTTCTGGCAAAGGAATTCGACCCCGAAAGAACCGATTTTTGGGCTGCCGTCGGCATGCTCCACGATATAGATTTCGAGCTTTATCCCGAGCAGCACTGCGTTAAGGCAAACGAGATGCTGCATGAGCTGGACATCGATGAGGACATGATCCATGCGATCATAAGCCACGGCTACGGCATCTGCATCGATGTTGAGCCGGTGCTTTTCATGGAGAAGGTCTTGTTCGCCGTTGACGAGCTTACAGGGCTTATCGGCGCCGTTGCTTTAATGCGTCCCACAGGGCTTGAGGGCATGGAGCTAAAGTCCGTCAAAAAGAAGTTTAAGGATAAGAAATTTGCCGCAGGATGCTCAAGAGATGTAATTCTGCGCGGTGCCGAAATGTGCGGCTGGGAGCTTGACGAGCTTATCGCAAGAACCATCGCCGCCATGCAGGTGTAAGATGCCGCAGATCTTTTTTGCCTCGGCAAAAGGGCTTGACATTGACGCCGCTTTGTCCGCTGTTTCACCCTACAGGCGGCATAAGGCACTGCGGCTGCACGATGATGAGAAGCTCCGTGCCTCCCTTGCCGCAGAGCTTCTTTTGAAGCTTGCCTGCGGGAGAACGGATTATCTCATCTCCCCAGACGGTAAGCCCTATTTTGCCGACGGTTCCGTTCATTTTTCACTCTCCCACTGCGGTGAGGTCGTCGTCTGCGCCGTTGCGGACTCCCCCATCGGGGTCGATGTCGAGCGCATCCCCGATGCCTCACCGCTGAAAATCGCAAAGCGGTTTTTCTCGGAGGACGAGTATAACACCATCGCCTCGGCTCCAGACCCCCGCTCCGCATTCTGTGAGCTGTGGGTCAAAAAGGAGGCGGTCATAAAGGCTCTCGGCGTCGGACTTAAAGGGCTTTCCGCCGCCGATGTCAATGCCTTCCCCACCCTGCACCTCACGCACGGCGAATACCACATAGGCGTCTGCCTTCCCGAATCTGAGATCGGAGACATCGAGTTTCATGTTCAAGAAGATATTTCACGAGCTGTTTGACGAGACTACAATCAAATTTTTCATCGTCGGGGTCATCAACACCCTGTTCGGCTACGGCATTGCCTTCGTTTGCCTTAACCTTCTCGACTTTGGCTTCTGGTTCTCCACCGTTGCCAACTATTTCTCCGGCAGCGTACTGAGCTATTTTTTGAATAAGCACTACACATTTCGCTACAAGGGCGGCAACTGGCGGGTCATCTTCCGCTATGTTGTCGAGGTGGCGGTGTGTTATGTCATATCGCACGGTATCGCAAAGCCCCTGTGTGAGCTTGCACTTGCGTCCCTTGACGATGCCCTGCGTGACAATATCGCAATGATCGTCGGTCTTGTCTTCTATGCCGTTATTAATTACTTCGGTCAGAAGTTTTATGTCTTCAAGGCAAGAAAGCAGGACAATGACGACTGAATCCATACAAAGGAAATACCTATGAAAAAGATCAGAGAAAAGCTTCATCCCGTTCATGCCAAGCTTTTTTGGCTCGAACTTGTTTTAATCGCATTTTGGGTGCTGCTCATGTGCGTCTACATTCAGCCGAGTGGCTTCAGGTACTCTCTGGGCTTTATGTACCACAGCCCGCTGCTTATCATTTTGAACATTCTGCCCATTGCGGTGCTGCTGCTCGTTTTGTATTTTTGCTGCGGCAATGCCTTTATCTCGGGCGGTATTGTGAATCTCATATTCGGACTTTTAAACTATGTCAATATGCTGAAGATCGACGGCAGAGACGATCCCTTTGTCCCCGCCGATATAACGCTTCTGCGTGAGGCATTGCAGGCTACCGGTGAGTACAGGCTCGATATGCACTACGGCATCGTTGCGATCATTCTGCTCTCCACCGCGGCAATGATCCTGCTCGGCGTCTGCCTCGGCAAAAACCGAAAGCACCGCCCTCTCACAAAGGTCATCGGGATAGTCCTGTCTCTCGCACTGTTTTTCACCTGCCTTTTCACGGTCTACCGTGACAAGGAGCTGTATGCCTCCTTCCCCGTGAGCAGCATCTACAATGTGACCTCGATCTTTAACGAACTCGGCTTCAACTACTGCTTCATTTATAATCTCGAGCTCTACTCCGTCGATAAGCCGGAGGACTATTCAAAAGCCGAGATCGAAGGCTATATCGACGATTTCATCCCCCTGTACCCCGAGGGCGGCAAGGAGCCGCAGGTGCTGTTTATAATGTGTGAGGCGTTCTCCGATCTGAACTCAAACGAGGTCTTCACATACTCCGAGGAGGAGCATCCGCTTTACGGCTACTACAAGGTCATAGACAGCGCAAACTGCATAAGCGGTCACATAGTCGTCCCGAACTTCGGTGCTGGTACCGCAAACACCGAATTCGATGTCATAAGCGGCATGCAGACGAATCTCATAAGCCAGACCTCGAATTCCGCTCTCCGCAGCTTCCACAAGAATACCTGCTCGACTGCTCATCTGCTTGGCAGTCTCGGCTATGACACGCTTTTCATGCACCCCGGCGACAGTTGGTTTTACAATCGTGACAGTGCCATGAGCTTCCTCGGCTTTGATGATAAGCTCTTTAAAAACGAGTTGGGCGGCGGTGCCGTCCCCGATGACGGCTTCCTCGAAGTCCTGAAATCGCAGCTCGAAAGCCGCACCGCAAACGGTGAAAAGCTATTCACCTACGCCACGACGATCCAGAATCATCAGGCTTATAATTACTCCAAGTATCCGAACATCGACATCCCCAAGGTGCAGACAAGCGTTGAGCTGTCCGCAGCAGCGGAGGAATATCTCTCCGTTTACACCTACGGCATCAAATGCTCCTCGGACATGCTCCTTTCGCTCACCGAATACTTGAACTCCCTCGATGAGCCGTATGTGCTGGTCTTCTTCGGCGATCATCTGCCCAATCTCGGCCCCGACTATCTGAGCTACCGTGAGCTCGGCCTCGACATCGGCGAAAACTCCACCCCCGAACAGATGGTCGAGACATGTTCTGTGCCGTATCTCATCTGGGGAAACGATGCGTATCTTGACGGCAGCAGCATGGAAAGCCTGACGGAAGGCCTTGATCTTCCTTCCGACGGCAGGATGAGCGCATGCTATCTCGGTGCAACGGTCATGGAGCTTTTGGGCTATGACGGTCTCGATGCCTACACCTCGTTTTTGTGTGAGCTTCGCCGTGAGCTGCCCGTAATCAAAAACGGCATCGTCGGCAGAGCGGACGGTGAGCTTTCCGCCGATCCCACCGCAGAGGAGGCAAGGCTCGTAAACAAGCTCAATTGCTGGCAATATTACAGGATGGTGGAAGAAAAAACGGCATAAATTTGCATAATTGCTATTGCAAAATATTATGTAACCTGCTATAATCTGATTTGATACCGAATTGTAACCTGCGGAGGTCTCGATATGAAAAAAACTTACAGAATACTTGCTATGGTCCTGGTTCTGTGCAGCCTGTTGTCAATCCCCGCATACGCCGCCGCTCCGACCGCGGAAGCGGGCAGCGGTCTCGGCGTTTTCGAGGATGTTGCAGACATGACAAGCTACACCTTCTCCGACCTCGGATTGAACCATTGGGCATACTACGGCATCAAGGTGTCCTATGAAAAGGGCATACTTCTGGGCTATCAGGACGGCACCTTCCGTCCCGAGAACAATGTCACATGGGGTCAGGCGATAGTCATCGCCGCAAGGATCCATGCCGCATATCACGGCAATGCATTGAATCTCAATCTTCAAAGCGGCGACCTCTGGTATACACCCTACTACCGCTACTGTGCGGCACAGGGCATGATCCCCTCCGATTGCCCGAAGGGTGTTAACCTCGACCGTGTTGCCATTCCCCGCTACGCTCTGGCATACATATTCAGCCGTACAGTCGATGCGGAGGATCTGCCCGCCATCAGCACAAGGCAGATAACCGATCTTGACAGCATCCCTGCCGAATATCTTGACTCCGTTAAGCTCATGTATTCCTCCGGTGTCATGAACGGCTGGAAGGATTACAGCTTCGGCGGCAACCGTCTTACCACCCGTGCGCAGATCGCCGTCGTCATCGACCGTCTGCTCCAGCCGGCAGATCGTGTGGGATACGATTCCAAGGTCAACACCGATATGGCGGAATTTGAGGCAAACCTCGAAAACGACTCCCCCGCAGTTCAGGTCGGCAGCAGCTACTACTGCGTGTATAAGTACTACGAGACCACCTCCACTGAGCTCTATGCCCTGTACCGCACCGACGACAATGACAATATAAAGAAGGTGTACACCTGCAATGCCGGTGAGCGGCTGAGCGATGTGAGCCTTTATAACGGCAAGGTATACTTCTGCCTCAATGTAAACGGCACCGCAACCGGCAAGCTTCTTTGCCTCGATCCCGCTACCGATAAGGTCAGCGTCATCTATGAGGGCTACGGCGTTGAGTCCTACTGTTTCTACAACGGCAGCATCTATGCTCTGGTATTCACCGAGTACGCCGATAAGGTAGCGGATTACAAGTTTGCCTTCGGCACCATCGCAGGCTGCTTCAATGAGATACGCAGCTTCAGCTATCAGGAGGCCATGTACTTTGTCCCCTACGGTTGGAACGGCTGCATCTACTTTAAGCTCACCACCCCCGTCACGATCACGAATTCCGAGACGGGCAGCGTTACCGAGACCCTTGCATCCAACCTCTACTGCTATGATATTGCGACCGGCAGCTTTATAAAGCTCTCCGATATAAATATCAACACCAGCTTCTTTGACGGTCATGTTATGTACTTCATGACCTACGACGAAAACGGCAACTACGATCTCAACCTCTATGCAATGTCGATCCAGTCCCCCGCAGCCGTCAAGACCGTCGGTGCCTTCCCCAACACCACCAATGTTAAATACAGAAGCATTTACAAGCACGATGACACCTTCTATTGCCTGAATTCCTTCAACCGCAATCTGTACAGCATGGACATGGACGGCAACTCCCGTCTCGCTCTCTTCTGCGGCGGCGTTTACAACAATCTTTGCTTCACCGACGACAAGGCGATACTCATCCCCAATACCCTCGTTTCCAGCAATGTCAATGAGATAAAGGTCTACAACGCAAAGAGTCTCTCCGCAAGAGCCCTTTACGGTGACTGGATGGGTGAAAGCTGCTACTACAAGGGCGCACGCTTTGCTCCCGATGCCACCCAGAAGGTTTACACCTCCGGTGATGAGAGCGTCAGCACCATCTCCGCAATCTCCGCAACGGTTCCCGAGGCCTTCTTTAACGGTAAGGACTTCATCGTTCGTGCCAAGGTTCAGAACAACCTCGTTGAGACGATAGACTTCCGCATGTATGTCGTCAAGGTCTACAAGGGCAGTGAGCTTGTTGCGCAGGATATAAACCGCATGGTGTCCATGGAAATGGCGCAGTACGATATTCAGACCTTCACTTTCGTTATAGGTCAGCAGGATATACTCAAGGACTTCACCGTTGATGACGATATTGTGATCGAGATAATCCCGACCTACACCATAAGCGTCGAAGGTACCGCAGAGGATGTAAAATAAACATTTAATTAAGATCGGCATAGCTTGCGCTATGCCGATCTTTTTGCTTTGCCATTATTCAATGTACGCGGAGGAAGCGGTCAAGGCTCAGGTAATTGCCTTGAGGGACGGTGACGCCGGGGGAAGACAGTGCCGCACCGGGAGACAGCACGGCACTGAGAGGCAAGCTGCCTACATTTGTGCTTGCCCTTATCGCATCGGGAGTCATGCTTATATAAAGCGGATCATCCGCAATATGCGCAGTCATATGCAATGCGCCGTCGGCATAGTAAAACTCCGACACCGCACCGACTATGTCAGCAAGAGAAAGCTCATCGAAGAACTCGACATAGGCGTTCACGGTCTGTGCCATGGCTCCGCTGCCGAGAGACGGTATGAGCGACAGCACGCTTTCGAGTGCCTGACGGAGATCTTCCTCGGTCGCAGTCACCTTTAATGCTCCGTAGCTCACATACACACTGCCGTCATAAAGCGTGACGCAAAGCTCTTTACCGAGCAAAACGGAGCTTGCTTTGACGGCGATCGGGCTTGCAAAGTCAAACACCATATCGGCATGCATCGCAACACCTCCGACACAAAGCTCCGCCGTCATCTCCATTCCGCTTGCACCTACATAGCGCATGAGCGTATCGAGCATCGGCTCAAGCTGAGACAGGCTCACGAAGCTTCCCTGCGGAACGGCTATCGTCGGTGCCACAGAAGACACGAGCTTGAGCTTTATTGAGGTACCGCCGATCGAAACGCAGAGGCTCGAGCGTGACATCGCCGCATTTATCCGCAATCCGCCGCCGAGATCGAGGGTGCAGTGCAGGGCGTTATCGTACCACGAAAGTCCGCTCACGGCGTTCACTGCCTTTTTGACGCTGAGATCGGAGAAGAACTCCGCCATTGCGGCACCCGCCGAGGAGCCGTGACTTTCGCTGCCGCCGGACATCTCGCTTAAAAAGCCGATGATCGTTTCGATCTCGCTCATGCTGCCGCTCACACGGATGTTACCCGCTTCGGCGTACACTTTGTCGCCTATGAGCGTTGCCTTTATCGGAACACCGTCCACGGTCGTTGTGAAGGCGCAGCGCAGCTCATCGCCGACGCCCGATATTTGCACTCTGCCAGAAAAGCTCATGCCGTTTCCCGAGAGTGTCAGATCGGCGGTGCAGCCTTTGGCGTTTACCGTATTCATTATGGGGTCTATGAGGCTGAGAGCCTGTGTGAGATCGGTGTAGCCCGTGAGCTTTTCAGTCTTAAAGCTCTTGGCGGGTACGGCTGACAGCGTAACGCTGCTGCCGCCGATCGATACTTTAAGCTCTGCGGAAACGAGCTTCGGGGTCTCCTTTCCGCTTATTCTAATGCTGCCCTTGAGCAGACTGTCGTTAAAGCTTATCGTCTTGCCGCTCTTGCCGCTTTTTACATCCATGCCGTTTACTATCCCCTGCACAGCTTCGCCTTCGAGCGAAATGTCGGGAATGGCAATGCCCATGCTGCCGAGCATTTTATTTGCCGCATCAAGGGTGTCGTTCGCATCGAGTACGATCTTCTGATCCTCGACATGCAGGTAGAGCTTATTATTATGATATGCGCCGTAGACATCAAGTCCCTCGACCGTTCCGCGCATTTGGAAGGCAAGCTTTTCGAGGTCAAGGTGTGCGCCGAAGATATACTGCTTGCCGCCGACCGTCGCCGTCACATTGAGGTTCGGCGTATTCTCAAGCACCGCAAGCAGCTCCTCCTGCAAGGCATCGTCCCTTTCGATGCCGGTGAGCTTATTGGGGTCATACTTTGTCGCAAGGTAGTCGAGGAATTCCTTCTGCTCGTCCTTTACGCTGCCGTAGTCCGAGAAGGTCTCCGTGATATTGCTGGTACAGCTCATGCTGCCGAGTCCCGTCATGGTGACCTCGTAGGTCTCGACGGTCTTTATCGAGATGAGCCGCCATGTGCTGTCCATAGTCCACTCCATGCGTACCTTGGTGAACACCGGCATCTGCGATGCTCCGCTGTATGTGTATATCTGTCGCTTGTAGTATGCACTTGCCCCGTCGGGTTCGAGGGCAAAGCTTATGGTGTAGCTGCCGTCGCCGTTTTGCCGCAGCTCGGGGTCGCAGACCGTATCTTCGCTCACGACATAGTTCGTCACATTGCGGGGAAGCTGACCGTAGGCTCTGGAGTAGTCCTCCTGCGATACGGCAAAAATCTCGTCGCTCCAGACAGCGGTACTGCCGTTTACGGAATCAGCCTTGCGCATGAGTATTGCACCGTCTTTGAAATACTTCTGCTCACCGACTTTCACCAGTGCGCTGGTGCTGACAGTCTGGTTGAACACACTATCCTCGGTTACGATGCGCTCACCGCAGATCTGCTGTGTGTAATCAATAAAACCCACCGAGGCGGAGGTACTGCCCTTGGTTTCCGAACGGTAGCTTTCGCCGTTCATAACGCCGATACAGATGAAAATGTTGTCCTCGGCGCTCTGACCCATGGGATCGCCCTCCGGTACAGGCAGCGTTGTGCTTAGTCCGCCGTCCGCAAAGTCGGCATCCGTGACTCCGCCGAAGAAGGTCGGCACGACCTGCACCGCCGCAAACAGCAGCACAAGCGCAGCCGCAGTGCAAAGCAGCTTTTTCTTCCTTGCGGGCTTTTTGTTTTCGTCCTTTGTCTTTTTCTCTCGCAGCTTCAATTTTACGCCTCCGATTTCGATGCAGCTCAAAAATATCTCTTGATGCCACTATAAGCCCGAAGACTGCGGTAGTGCATCCTCCCTGTGGTTTATCGGTGGAATTTGGCGTGGAGTGCGGTTCTCCCGACGGTAGAGTCAGAGAGCGATCAGTTCGGAGCCTTGAAAATTCACGGTTTTTGAATGCACTTTTGCTTGCATGGACGATATTTTGCTGATATAATGGCGTCATGGATGATTTGAGAAGAGTGCTTGCCGAGAACATCGGTGAGCTTAGAAAAAGTCAAAACTTAACTCAGGCGGAATTTGCCGAACGACTCAACTACTCGGATAAGGCGGTCTCCAAATGGGAGAGAGGCGATTCTATGCCCGATGTCATAGTCCTCAAGACCGTTGCCGACATGTACGGCATTGGGCTTGACGATATGCTGCGGGAAAACGGCGTTAAAGACGCACTGACCGCTCCGGAGGAAAAGCAGCGTGATGAGCAGCGGGTGCAGAAGCTTCTCGTAACCGCGCTTTGGGTCACGATGGTGTGGATATTCGCCGCCGTCGTTTTCCTCTATTCGCAGTACACCACCGGTCACATGTGGTGGATGGCGTTCGTGTGGGCGGTGCCTGTGTCCTTTGCCGTTGCCATATTCTTTGTGCGGCGTTGGGCGGATGAGCCGAACCACAAGAAGATAAGCTGCATACTCTATTCGGGGCTTGTGTGGTCGGCATTGGTCTGTGCCTACCTTGAGTACATGACCTATAATTTCTGGATGATCTTCTTCATCGGCGTTCCGGTTCAGGTCGCCCTGATAATAAGCTCCAAGATACATGAGCCGCCTCATCGCCGCCGCAGATCGGAAAAATAAAATTAAGCAGACAATGCTCCCAAGCGGGAAGCCTTGTCTGCTTTTTTAGTTGTGCTGTTATATGCCCTCTCAGTCAGTCTGTCGGCTGACCGCTTATCCCTACGCGAGAGCCAAGAGACAAAGATATACCGCTGCCATTCCGATTGGAATTCGATCCGAGTTTCGGTGCGCAGCAGGCGGAGTGGTCTGAGACCTGCGCCCCACGATGGATTGGCGGTCACTTTTACTGTCGATGATCATTTATTGTGCAAGTCTCCATCATTCCCTGCCGTGCAGGGTGCCGAGCTGATAAAATGCGACCGCACTTGCCGCCGCGACATTCAGCGAATCGACGCCGTGAGACATCGGAATGCGCAAGGTATAATCGCAATTTGCCACCGTCTCCGCCGCAAGACCGTCGCCTTCCGTACCGAGGACCAGAGCAAGCTTTGCCTCACTTTCGGGTTCCGGTGCATATATTGGCAGCGATCTGTCGCTTAGCGCAAGGGCGGCGGTCGCAAAGCCGAGGCTGTGCAGCTTATCCTGCCAAGGCTCCTCCTCGTCCAAATATGTCCACGGTATCTGAAAAACAGTGCCCATACTGACCCTCACCGCTCTGCGGTACAGAGGGTCGCTGCCGTTTGCCGTGAGCAGCACCGCATCCATGCCGAGAGCTGCGGCAGAGCGGAATATCGCCCCTATGTTCGTCGGGTTCATCACATTCTCAAGCACCGCAATACGGCTTGCGCCCTCCAGCACTTCCTCGACCGATCTCAGCGGCGGACGGAGCATTGCGCACAACATCCCCCTTGTGAGGTGAAAGCCCGTGAGCTGCGTTAAGACCTCAAGACTTGCCGTATACACCGGAATATCCTCGGCGCAGCGGGAAAGCAAGGGCTTTGCCTTGCCGTCTGCGTGTTTGGTCTCCATGAGAAAGGACAGTGGAACGCAGCCCGCATCCATTGCCCTTTCGATGACCATCGGGCTTTCCGCAATGAACATCGCATTGGCGGGATCCTTTCTGTTTAAAAGCTGGTTTTCCGTGAGCCTTGCGTAAACATCAAGCTCCGGTGCGGAAAAATCCGTTATCTCATAAAATTTCGCCATATCTTCTCCGAAATTATGTTAGACATTTTAAGCTGATAGTGCCGCTGTTCAAGCTATTGAGCAGCGGGGGAGCTCGAGGTGGTAAAGACCCGCCTCGATTCTGATCGCCGCCGCAAAAATGCTTGATTTTTCAAGGCTTTGGGCGAAGCATCATTTTGAAGTATTCAAAATGATCGGCGGCTTTTCAGCTTGTAAAAATCCATTTTTACAAGCTAAGGCATCCCCTTGGGGATGCCTTGTTTTGATCTTATTTTACTGTGCGAGAGCCCTTTCGAGCCATACGCTGGCGACATCCATTGCCGCCCAGAAGCCGTCCTTTTCGCTCTTTTTAACGATGCGGTCTCTGGACTTTATCGAGGGATCCGTGAGCTGGAGCTGGACGGATACCTTGGTTGCAACATCCATGTCTTTGACTTTTTTCGTTTCAAGTATCTGAAGCATGATGATGTATTTATCGGCCATGCTGCCGTAATACACTATGTTGCCGGTGCGCTGAAGCGGACGGCCTTTGTATTCAAGTGCCTTCTTAGCCATAATAAGCCTCCTTGTGAAATTATGCCGCAGGTTCGTCGGGGTCGGACGGGAGTGCCGGATCATCTGGATCGATCGGGGCATCGGGGTCTATGCCCTCCCAGATCCGGGTCAGCTCCTCCTGCGTACCGAACAGATTCGTCGGGTCGCCGCCCGTTGAGGTGTTAAACTCCTTATACGGCAGTCCCTCATGGACAAGCTCCATAACATCGTGCCATATCTTGACTGCGGGGTTGCCGCTGAAATTCATGGTCTCCGGAGTGTCATATCCCGTCCAGACCGCACAGGTGTAGTACGGAGTGTAGCCGCAGAACCAACGGTCCTTGTTTGCTGTGGTGGTACCGGTCTTGCCTGCAACGGGCATGTTGCTGAGTCTTGAGGATTTGCCGGTGCCGTTGGTCGCCGCATTATTGAGCATGTAGGTCATGACCTTTGCGGTGTTCGATGAGAATGCTGTCGATACCTCGGGCTGCTTTTCGAGTATCACCTCGCTGCCGTCGGCATTGGTGACCTTTAAGTAGGTATGAGATTCGATCATAACGCCGTCGTTTGCAAGTGATGAGAACGCCTGTGCCATCTCCCTTACGGATATGCCGTAGTGCGGCTGACCGAGTGCCATTGCCGCATAGTCGGCATCCTCGTCGATGAGGCTCGTTATGCCGAGTCTGTTGCGCATGAAATCAATGGATGCCGCCGGAGTCAGCTTGTCCATTATCTGAGCCGATACGGTATTCTTGGACTCCTGCAATGCGTAGAGTATTGTGATAACGCCGTCATATTTATTCGGGGTATTCTTGGGGTACCAACCGTCGGGTGCGTCCTGGAGCGTTACCTTGGTGTCGTCACCGTCAAGTATCCATGTACTCGGCGTTATGAGACCGTACTCGACCGCAGGGCCGTAGACCGACAGGGGCTTTATCGACGATCCGGGAGGACGGGTGGTGTCCGTCGCTCTGTTCAGACCGAAGTTTATCTCCTTCTCACCGGTACCGCCGGAGAGGGCAACTATCGCACCGGTGGACTGATCGATTATGACGATGCCGCTTTGAAGCTGAGAATCCGTCGATCCGGTGGTCTGCGGAAGCTTGCTCATATCGGTGTATATCGAATCGACCTTGTTCTGAATGTCCATGTCGATGCAGCAGTATATATGATAGCCGCCGCTGTATATAAGCTGCTTTGCAATCTTTTCGGACACGCCCTTTTCCTCGGCGAGATCCTTGACGACATCGCTTATAACGGTCTCGACATAGTAGCTGTAGACATTATTTGAGCTTGTGTTTTCACCGGTTGCACTGTGGACAAAATCCAGCTCCTCGGCAACGGCATCCTCATACTCCTGCTTTGAGATATAGCCCTGCTTGTACATCTGCGCAAGTATGTCTTCCTGACGCTCCTTGTTGTACTCGGGGTTCTGGAAGGGGTCATACTTTGTGGGCAGGTTCGTTATGCCGACTATCGCCGCACATTCAGCCAGAGACAGCTCCGACACATCCTTGCCGAAGTAGGTCTGTGCCGCGGTCTGAACGCCGTAGCAGCCCTGACCGAAGTAGACCGTATTGAGGTACAGCTCGATTATCTGATCCTTACTGTAATCCTTCTCGAACTCAAGTGCCTGGAATATCTCCAGAAGCTTACGCTGAACGGTTATATCGTCCTGATGGGTGAGGTTCTTTATAAGCTGCTGAGTTATCGTCGAACCGCCGAAGGTGCTTCTCGACCCCGTGAACATGTTCGTAAACGCACCGAAGGTCCTGATCCAGTCAACACCGTGGTGATCGTAGAAACGCTTATCCTCGATGGCGACAAGTGCCTTCTCCATGTACTCGGGGATCTCGTCGAGATCGACAAGTATACGCTCCTCCTCACCGGAGAGCATAGCAAGCTCCTTCCATTCGCCGCTTTCCTTGTCCTGATACCAGATGATACTCGACTGTTTGAGCGTTATGTCGTTTATATCAATAGGTGTACTCGGGATTATGCTCGTTTTGATATAATCCGCAAAAATGCACAGGAACAGCAGTGAGGTTATTATGCCTATGAGCAGCAGAGTACCCAGCACACGCATAACGACCCTGAAGGTACTTATACCCTCCCTGCCGCCGGATGCGGCATTCTTCGCTCTTGCCATTGAGTTTTTCACACCTCCTTAAAGGGATGTTATAATGATAATGGTGAAATTCAAAATCTGCGCAATACTACTGAGTAAATTATTATATCACACCATGTCAAGCAGTAGTGTACTAATTGTTAATTTTGTTGGAAATAATATGCGCAAAGGAGTTGATAGCATGAGACTCAGGGCAAAGATCTGGCTGCTTTGCGTCCTGATGGGCGGCGCAGTGGTAAGCGGCGGTGCGGCGGCAAAAAGCTTCGGCAGTACGGACAGCACACTGCCACCGAAGTCCGTGACCGAAAACACCGATGAAAATGCCGCATATTGGCTTTACGACAGCGGAGGCTTTATCGCGGTCTGCGGTGATGACGAATTCGAGCTTACGGACATAGAAACGCAGACCTTAAACGAGCATGACAGGGAGCTTCTTCGTGACGGTATACCCGCGAAGGACAGGGATGAGCTGCTTTCTCTTTTGGAGGATCTGAGTTCTTGACGCTTTCCTCTTGAATTTTACATCGGTATAGAGTAAAATAAAAGCAAATCATACAGGAGGATAAAAAATGAGCAAAGAATTCGGAAATGATTTTATCACTATCATAGATGACGACGGCAATGAGTTCGAGCTTGAGCTGCTCGATACCATGGACTACAACGGCGGTTCCTTCGCCGCCTTCCTGCCTACCGACATTGCCGAGGACGATCCCGAGTACGGCATCATCATTCTTCGCATGGTGACCGATGAAAACGGCGATGAGCTGTTTGAGTCCATCGATGACGACGATGAGCTTCAGGATGTCTATGAGCATTTCTCCGTTCTTCTCTTTGATGACGAAGACGAAGAGGAATAAGTTCCCGAAATCAAAGGTTCTGCCCTGTGCGTGATAGCCGTTTTCGGCACTGGGCTCAATTAAACCCACATTTCTTATAAGGGATGCCGATTTGAATCTGCGGATTGCAGGCCTCCCGACCCAAAGTCGGATGTTGGAAGCAGAGAAACAGAACTTAGGCGACCCACCTGCCATATCGTGCAGGTTATAATCGAGCCACACGGCAGGAGCGGAACTCACCGGCAGCGAAAGCTGCCGGTGTTTTTCGTTGCCTGTTTTTCACTTATAATTTACATTTTGCTAATCTTCCCTTTGCAATTCGCCGTTGACTTAAAGCTTAATAAATAGTAAAATGAACTGATTTGGAGGTGCGGTATGGAAAAGCTATCACATGCGTATATAATATCGTCCTCCTCTCAGGAGGAGCGGGAAAGTCTCGCACTCTCACTCGCACAGAAGATCCTGTGCGGAAGCGCAGCGATAAGGCCCTGCGGTGTATGCCGAGACTGCCGTAAGATCAAAAACGGCGTTCATCCCGATCTCGGCTTTGTCCGTCGTCTCACGGACGATAAGGGCAAGCAGAAAAGGGAGATACAGGTCGATCAGATACGCAGCATGGGAGCGGATGCATATGTCCTTCCCAATGAGGCAAGCGGCAAGGTCTACATCATCGAGGATGCCGAGACAATGAATGAGCGGGCGCAGAACGCGGCACTGAAGCTTTTGGAGGAGCCCCCAGTGGGTGTTCACTTCATCCTGTGTACCGCAAATCCGGAGAGGCTTCTCGTGACAGTGAGATCACGCTGCACCGAGCTGCACAAAAACAGTGACGACAAAATGCCCGGCGATGCCGCTCAAAAGTCCGCCGACGAGTTTATCCGCTGTGTGGGATCGGGCAGTGCCTCAAGGCTTTTGGCATGGTGCATGGCAAACAGCGACGCCGACAATGCACGAACCCTCGACTTTCTCGAAGCGGTGAAGCTTCGGCTTGTGGAAATGCTCAAAAGCGGCGGAGAGCTTTCGGGTGAGGATTGCATGGAGCTTATCGCTCTTTGCGACCACTGCACGGAGATGCTCCTTGTCAATGTCGGTACGAAACATATTTACGGTCTCCTTGCCGTAAAAGGAATCGAGGAAAAGAATTGATTGAAGTTGTAAGCGTAAAATTTAAGGGTCGGGGCAAGAGCTATTATTTCGCACCCGGCGACAAGCAGATAAGAGCCGGTGAGCAGGTCATCGTCGAGACAAGCAAGGGTCTTGAGATAGCCGACTGCATCCGTCAGAACCATTGGGTCGAGGAAACCGCAGTCGTTGCGCCGCTGCGTCCCGTGGTGAGGATCGCCACCGCCGACGATCTCCGCATAACGGAGATAAACAAAAAGCGTGAAAAAGAAGCCTTCGAGATCTGCAAGCAGAAGATCGAGGAGCATGGACTCGACATGAAGCTCGTCGATGTCGAATGTAATTTCGACGGCAGCAAGACCATGTTCTTCTTCACTTCCGACGGCAGAGTTGATTTCCGTGAGCTCGTCAAGGATCTTGCAGGCATCTTCCGCAACCGCATAGAGCTGCGCCAGATCGGTGTAAGAGATGAGGCTAAGATGCTGGGCGGTCTCGGCATTTGCGGCAGACCCTTCTGCTGCAGCCGCTTTTTGGATGAGTTCCAGCCGGTCTCGACAAAGATGGCAAAGGTGCAGTCCATGTCCTTAAACCACGGTAAGATCTCCGGCACCTGCGGCAGACTGATGTGCTGCCTTCGCTATGA
>CAZLSN010000004.1:0-41927 GCA_964562265.1 uncultured Oscillospiraceae bacterium | reverse complement strand
AAAACTGATTGCTTTCGGAATTATACGGTGAGATAAACACGACCTGTGCACCGAAATGCTCTATCGCCTTATCGAGGCTTCCGCAATGATCGGCGTGGGAGTGGGTGCAGACAACATAATCCAGAGTCTCAACGCCCTGAGCCGCAAGGTAATCTACAAGGGCGGCATCGGCTTCGTAGTCGCCGCCGTCAATGAGCATGAACTCACCGCCGCATTGCACGAGGGCGGCGTCGCCCTGACCGACATCGATATAGTGGACATACAATCCGTCCATGGGAACGCTTATCTTATCGTCCCCATCGCCGCCTATAAGATACACAATTGCGGAAACGACGACGATGACAATCACGAGCCACAGCGGCAGCTTTTTGTTTTTCGGATACTTTCTTCTCATCTTGCTCACCTCTCTCCTCATTTTCGCATACGACGACCAAAAAATCAACAATTACCCTTTTCAAGCGGTGGCTTTTAGTGTAAAATGTTTTAAACGAGGTGATAGACATGAAATACATACTTGTCATAGGCGACGGCATGGCGGATAATCCCGTCCCCGAACTCGGCGGAAAAACCCCGCTTGAGGCTGCCGAAAAGCCTTTTATCGATATGCTGGCAGCCAAGGGTGAGGTCGGCAGCGTTTCCAATGTTCCCAAGGGTCTGCCTCCCGGAAGCGACACCGCCATTCTCTCGATCTTCGGCTGCGATCCCAATATTTACTTCAAAGGTCGTGCGCCCCTTGAAGCGGCTGCAAGCGGCATCGTTTTAAACGACGGTGACATCGCCTATCGCTGCAATATGGTCACCCTTGAGGAGGGCGATATGCCTTTTGAGGAAAAGCGCATCCTCTCCCATTCCGCAGGCAGCATTGACGGTGAGGTATCGGATAAGATAGTCACCGCTCTGTTTGAGCATCCGGACTTTAAGCCCCTTGCCGAAAAAGCCGGCATGAAGGTGAACCTCGGTCACTCCTTCCGTCATATCGCCCAGCAGGCAGGCGGCGAGATAGCGGGGATAAAACTTCTGCCTCCGCACGATCATCTCGGTGAGAAGATAGGCCCCATCCTGCCCTCCGGCTGTGAAAATGCCGAGGTGCTGCTTTCTCTTATGCGCAAGGCAAATGAGATACTTGAGCATCATCCGCTGAACGAGGAGCTTCGCCGAAGCGGTAAGATGCCCGCAAACGGCGTATGGTTCTGGGCAGAGGGCAAGGCCGTTCAGCTTCCCGATTTCAAGACCCGCTACGGTCACGACGGTGCCGTTATATCCGCCGTTCCGCTGTGCCACGGCATTGCGGTTTTGAGCGGACTTGAGATGATATGTCCCGAGGGTGCTACCGGTGAGATAGACACAAACTATGAGAGCAAGCTCTCCGCCGCTCTTGAGGTACTAAACGATCACGATTTCGTCGCAGTTCATGTCGAGGCTCCCGATGAGTGTACCCACAACGGCGACCTCGACGGTAAGCTCCTCGGCATAAAGTGGCTCGATACGAGGATGCTGCGCCCCATGTGTTCCGAGCTTGAAAAGAGAGCCTGGGATTACAGACTTCTCTTCCTTTCCGATCACAAGACCCTCACCTCGACAAGAGGACATGACGGCGACCCCGTACCCTATCTCCTGTACGACAGCAGATACGACAGCGGCAACGGTCTGCCCTACACCGAGAAAAGCGGTGAAGCGGGACCCACCCTGCCCCGGGGTGCCGTGCTTATGTCCATCCTTTTTGAACAATGAAAAGTATTACCGAAAAAGCTTACGCAAAACTGAATATCTCCCTCGATGTCAAGGGCAAACGCCCCGACGGTTATCACGAGATGCTTATGGTCATGCAGACCGTTGCGCTGTGCGATGAGGTCTATGTTGAGCTGCGCCGTGATTTTGCCTCGACCGCTCTGTGCGATCTGCGCTTTATCCCGACCGATGAGCGCAATCTCGCCGTTCGTGCCGCAAACACCTTCTTTGAAAAGCAGGGCATTTCCGACACCGGTGCCTTCATCCGCATAAAAAAAGTCATACCCGTGGGTGCGGGTCTTGCCGGAGGGTCAAGCGATGCCGCTGCCGTTTTGCGTGCGCTGAATACGCTTTACGGAAAGCCCTACGACCGTGCGGGGCTGGAGGCTCTTGCCTCCGAGATAGGCTCCGATGTCGCCTTCTGCGTATCTGGCGGCACCATGCTTGCCACCGGACGAGGTGAGGTGCTGCTGCCGCTGCCGGCTCTGCCGCCATGCGGGATAGTGATCTGCAAGCCGGAGTTTTCGATCTCCACTCCGGAGCTTTTCAAAAAGCTCGATTCAGTGAAGCTGCGCTGCCATCCAGATTCCGCCGGTATATGCACGGCTCTTGAATCCGGCGACCTTTTGAAGCTTTCGAGACGCATGTACAATGTCTTTGAGGATGTCCCCGACCGCAGGATGAGCAGCATTGCCGAAATAAAAAGCCGTATGCTCGATTGCGGAGCTTTGGGCTCCATCATGACCGGTACGGGTTCCGCCGTGTTCGGCATATTCGCATCGCAAAGCGAAGCCGAGGAAGCGGGAAGGCTCCTTGAAAAAGAGTACAAATGCGTATTTGTCACCCGCGATAAACCGCATATCGAGATTTAAATCCTTGTTTAAAATTTCAAAAAACCTCCGATACTATGTTCAGAACACGGTTTCGGAGGTTTTCTTATGAATGATCGCAGATTTAAAAAATGGGAGCTGTCGCTGCTTCTGGCCTTGTGCCTCAGTCTCGGTCTCGGCACATGGGCGCAGGCCCGTCAAAGCGCACTGAGTTCAAATCTCATTCGGCTGCATGTGCTTGCGGTTTCCGATGATGAGGCGGAGCAGAGCATAAAGCTCAGGGTTCGTGACGGCGTTTTGGAATACATAGAGCCGAAACTTAAAAATGCAGCAACGCCTGCCGAGGCGCAGACGATCATAGCCTCGGAGCTTGATGGAATAAAAGCCGCCGCGGAAAGCAGGGCCGAGGGCAGAGATGTCACCGTGACGCTGACAAAGGAGTACTACCCCACCCGGGACTACGGCTCCTTCTCCCTGCCTGCGGGACGCTATGAATCGCTCCGTGTAATACTCGGTGAGGGCAAGGGTCACAACTGGTGGTGCGTGGTGTTTCCTCCGCTGTGTCTCGATGCCGCCGAGGTCGATGCCATGGATGACAGCGACAGGGCTTTGATCTCCCGTGACGGTGAGCATAAATTCGGCTTTCGCATCATTGAGCTGTGGGGCGAAATATGCGATTTCTTTGAGGGATTATGAGCCTTGCTTTTCGATCTGTCACATAGTATAATCATGGCAGGAGGATGAGCTTATGGATTTTGTAATAGAAAACGGCGTTTTGATCGAATACACGGGTGATGATACAGACATAGTCATACCCGACGGCGTGACTGAGATCGGTTATGAGGCGTTTGCGGATAACTGCGATATTTGCAGTGTCACCTTACCAGACGGTGTAACCGTGATCGGTGAGGATTCCTTTGCCTGGTGTTATGGGCTTTGCAAGGTCGTCATTCCGGACAGCGTTGTAAATATCAGCTGGAGCTCCTTTAAGGGTTGTGAGGATCTTGTAATCCATGCTCCCAAGGGCAGCTATGCCGAAGGCTACGCCCTTGAAAACGAATTTCCCTTTATTGCGGAATGAAAAACTCTTAATAAAAACCGACAAGGCAAGCCTTGTCGGTTTTTATTAAGATATGACGGGGAGGCTTTCAAAGCCCTTTTCCAGCTCCTCATCGGTCGGAACATGGTCGCTCATCTCGCCGCTGTTATATTTCATATAGCCGGCAAGATCGAAGTAGCCGGTTCCGGTGAGGCAGAACAGTATCTTTTTCTTCTCTCCGGTGCTGCGGCAGCGCAGTGCCTCATCCATCGCAGCCTTGATCGCATGGCTGCTTTCGGGTGCGGGGAGGTAGCCCTCGACCTTTGCAAACGCCTTTGCCGCCTCGAATATCTCGGTCTGCTTATAGCTTACCGCTTTGATCAGCCCGTCGTGATAGAGCTTCGACACGGTGGGATTCATGCCGTGATAGCGGAGGCCTCCCGCATGGTTTGCCGAGGGCATGAAGCCGCTGCCGAGGGTGTACATCTTCATGAGCGGAGTTACCTTGCCGATGTCGCCGTAGTCGTAGGCGTATCTGCCTCTTGTGAGTGTGGGGCAGCTCACGGGTTCGACGGCAATGAATTCCGTATTCGTCTTGCCCTCAAGACGATCCGCCATGAAGGGCGTTATGATGCCGCCGAAGTTGGAGCCGCCGCCGACACAGCCGATGACGACATCGGGGGTTATGCCGTATTTGTCAAGTGCTATTTTGCTCTCCAGTCCGATGATGCTCTGGTGCAGCAGGACATGGTCCAAAACGCTTCCGAGAACATATCGGCAGTTCGGGGTGTTCTGTGCGACCTCGACCGCCTCGCTTATCGCACAGCCGAGGCTTCCGCCGGTGCCGGGGAAGTCGCGGTTTATCTGTTTGCCGACCTCGGTGGTCTCCGACGGCGAAGGGATCACCTGCGCTCCGTAGGTCTCCATGACGGCTTTGCGGTGCGGCTTCTGCTGCGATGAGACCTTTACCATGTAAACCTTGGCGTCGATGCCGAAATATGCACTTGCCATCGACAGTGCCGTACCCCACTGTCCCGCTCCGGTCTCGGTGGTGAGGCTTGTTAAGCCCTGCTGCTTTGCGTAGTAAACCTGCGGTACTGCGGAGTTCAGTTTATGACTCCCGGAGGTGTTTGTGCCTTCAAACTTGTAATATATCTCAGCCGGGGTATCCAGCAGCTTTTCGAGATTATACGCCCTAACAACGGGAGATGGGCGGAACATCTTGTAGAACTCAAAGACCTCGTTGGGGATGGGGATGAACTTATCCGTATCGTTAAGCTCCTGCTCAATGCATGCATCGCAGAATACGCTGCGCATGTCCTCGAATGTCACAGGCTTAAAGTTTGCGGGACTGAGCATCGGCTCCGGCTTTGAACTCATATATGCCTTGAGATTCTGATAGTGTCTGGGCATCTCATCCTCGGTGAGATAGATCTTGTAGGGAATACTGCTCATTTTTTCATTTCTCCTTTCGATATTTCGCAGAGAAAGAGGCGCATAAAAACAAAAACTCCCGTCTCTGCATTTTGCAGGGACAGGAGATAAATCCTGCGGTGCCACCCGGCTTGGCGAATTTCGCCCACTCATTGCGTACAGTCATACGCCGACGATAATAACGGTCGTCACCCCGTCGCCCCTACTGAAAGTTCGGTTTGCCCTCACGAGTCCATTCATCCGGATCTCTGCACTGCCTCGCACCAAACGGCAGCTCTCTGAAGCGTAAATGCGGATTACTAATCTCGCTCATCAGTTTTCTTAATAGTAGCACGCAAATAATTCTCCGTCAAGCGTCAATTTCATAAAAACTCCTTGCCATTTTTCGCGTGATTATATATAATTATCACAAAATGGAAATGGTTCGGGAGAAGATCATATGAGCGTAACTTTAAAACGCATCATCGGTATAATTGCGGCAGCCGGGCTTCTTGCTCTCTTGCTGCTCATTCTGCTTGTGAGGCTGGGCGTTATCGAGGAGGATCACTTTTCGGCTGCGGAGACTACTCCGACACCGACTCTGACTCCGAGTCCCACACCCTCTCAGGAACCGGAAGATAAAAACGAATACTTCACCTTGAGCTTTGTCGGCGACTGCACCCTTGCAAGTCCCAGATTTGAGAGACTTTCCGGCGGTGAGGCGGAGTATCCCTTTGCAAATGTGGTCGATATTTTCAAGGCCGACGATGCCACTATCGCAAACCTGGAATGTAATTTCTCCGATGCGGCACTATCCTCCGATTCGACCTTCAATTTCAAGGCTCCGGTGAGCTATGCGAAAATGCTCGTTGCGGGAGGCATTGAATTCGTCACCACAGCGAACAATCACACCGACGACTTCGGTCAAAAGGGACTCACCGATACCTTTGCAGCCCTGGACGGTGTCGGCGTTTCTTACGGCAAGGAGAACGAAGCCGTTCTCTACACGACCGAAAGCGGACTTACGATAGGCTTCTACTGTGCTTACGACTCCATGAGCGATACTCGCATCAAGGAAGCGGTGGCATCGCTCAAGGCATCGGGTGCCGAGTACATAGTCTGCGCCTTTCACTGGGGCGATGAGGGCGCATACCGTCCCAATCTTGCGCAGAAGCGTTTTGCCCATACAGCCATCGATTCCGGTGCCGACCTCGTTTACGGTGCGCATCCCCATGTTTTGCAGCCGGTCGAGGAATACGGCGACGGTCTCATCATGTACAGCCTCGGCAATTTCAGCTTCGGCGGAAACTCCGCTCCCCGTGACTGCGATTCCGTCATCGCTCAGATAAAGCTTTGCCGTGACGAAAACGGTGTCATTTCCCTCGTGGGCTATGAGCTTATCCCCTGCTCGATAAGCAGCGTTAAGGGCAGCAACGACTACCGCCCTACCCTCTATGCCGAGGGCAGTGACGAGTATAAGCGGGCGATCTCAAAGCTCGACGGCAGCTTTACCGGCCCCGATCTTGTTGTCGATTACTCTAAGCTCTTCCCCTCACCCGAACCCTCGGTCGAGCCCTCGCCTGCCCCTTCGCCCGATCCCGGCGGGGAAACGCCGATACCAGACGACGGCGTTGAAGATCCCATCCCCGTCCCCGATCCCATAGAGCCGCCCACGGTTACGGAGTAAAAAACGCAGCATCTGTATAGATGCTGCGTTTTTAATTTCCTATTTTTTAATCCGCGGTGCAGAGGATGATCGAGTCCTCGCTTTCGCAGATGAGTATCTTTTTCTTCTTCGAGCGGATGAGTATCGCCGCAAGGCAGTAGTACGGTGCTGCGCAGGACAGATTGATTATCTGTATTATGTAAACCATCCAAAACAGGGAATCGGGCAGTATAAGCTGCAATATGAGCAGCACGATGAATATCAGCAGCGTCGGTGTAAGCTTCAGCACGAAAAAAGCCTTCGGCGTAAAGCTGCACTTGCTCGTTGTGTAAAACAGGCGAAGGTGGGTGTTCACACGGCAGCACTTATCCCCGCACAGCGACTTTAAGATATAGGCGTGAATGCTCTCATAGCCGAAGAAGTAGGCGTAGGCAAGGGCAGCGATGACAAGAAGCCTGAGTATCATAACAAATACACCGCTCACGGCAAAAAGCTCACTTATCGGGACGATGATGCAGCCGACGGCAAAGACCAAAAGTGCCGCCGAAAGTCCGATCGCCAAGAGTATGAGCTTCTGCTTAAGGGTCTTTGCCTCGATCTCGCCGGCTTTGTTGAAGCTTTTCGGCATCGCCGCAAAAATATCCCTGTTTTCGATTTTGAGTATCTTCTTAATATCCATGTCATGCCTCCGGAAGCGGAATGGTTTTCGGCAGCAGTACCTTGCCGAAGCACAAAAGCGTCACTCCGGACGATGCCTTTATGTGAACATCGGCGTCGCTCCTTGCCCTGTTTGCGGAAAAGAGGTAGACATTGCCCTCACTGTCCTGGCAATACTGCTTGCACTTCATATCTCCGTCAACAAAAAACAATCCCACATCGCCGTCGTGAATGATGGCACCCCTTTTGCACAGGGCTATGCTGCCGTCTTTGATATAGGGTTCCATACTGTCACCGTCTATACGCACGGCAAAATCCGCCTTGCTGCCTGCAGGCACGGAATAGTCCTCGTAATCGTCGCCCAGAGCGGGGGAAGCGTAGCCTGCCGCAGCGGGAGTCGAGTACAGCGGGATGATCTTCGCCTCACCGGAGGCTTCCTCACCGCTCATCGCCTCACAGCGCATAAGCTCACGGTCGATGACCGTATTGGTGAGTTCCTTGCCCCATGTGTCAAGTCTGCGGTAGCGGCTGAGCATACGATATTCCTCACTGTCCGGCATGGAGGGCAGCGACACATCCTCACACATGCGCTCGACCGGAACATTGAGCTCTGCGCATATGCGGATCATCAGGTCGAAATCGACCTTCTGGTTATCCCTCTTGACCATACTGTACAGGGTCTGCGGGGACACATTCAGCCGACGGGCAAGCTCGTTTATGTTGGTATCTTGCTCTTTAAGTATCTGCTTGAGCATCGAGCCTCTCATGGCACACCTCCGTTGATAATATTTCCATACTACAATAACACCGGCGAATAATTATGTCAAGAAATAATTTTTGCTTTTCAAATTATGTAGTTGCAGATTTGATAAATACGGTGTTTGGGTGTACAATTGAATATGTATTACTATGCATTGGAGCAAGCTATGGCCGAACATAAAAGTCCGATACAAAGCCCTGTCGTTCGCAGGGAAATACTTGTTACTCTGCTGAGTGTTGCACTGCTCATCGCAGCCGTCAAGGTCTGTGAGCATTACCCTTCACTCAGCTCGTACCTCGTTTTGACGATATACCTCGTCCCATATGCGGTGGCAGGCTTTAATACCCTGCTCTCCGCTCTTGAAGCTCTGCTTCGCGGTGACTTAATGCGTGACGAATTTCTTTGCATTCTTGCCACCGTGGGGCTTTTATGCGTCGGTATGTATGCCGAGGCGGGCGGCATAATGATAATATTCCGCTGCGGCTCCGAGATTTTACGCTACACAAGGCGCAGGTATTTAAAGCGTCCTTCGGATAAGGCTAAAAGGCTCCCGCTTTCCATGCGCAGCGGTGCGCAGTCTCCCGCAAATGCGGAGCTTAAAACGCAGCGCATTGCGAAGATATTCACCCCCGTGTTTGCCATCGGCGGCGTTATGCTTGCAGTCATCCCCTCCGTTATCGACGGTGCGTGGAACGACTGGGTGCCGAAGGGTGCCATGCTTTTGATCGCCGCCTGCACCTGCTCCCTTGTCTCCTCCGTTGAGCTTTGCTTTTCCGGCGGTATACTCTGCTCCTTGAAGGGCGGTGCCGCAGTCGGCACACATTCGGGGCTTGAGAACATAGCAAACATCTCAACTCTTGCGCTGGACAAGACCGGAACGGTCACCGAGGGCAGCTTCACCGTAACGCAGGTCGAGCCTGTCGGCATATCGTCCGAGGATCTTCTGACCCTTGCCGCCGCAGCGGAGGCGAATCTCGATCATCCCATAGCGGATGCACTGCGCAGGGAGTGCAAAAAGCTCCCTCCCCGCTCACTTATAAAAAATGTCCGTGAGCTTCCCGGCAGAGGCATGGAGGCTATGGTCTGCGGCAGGAGAGTCTTACTCGGCAATGCCGCACTTATGAACGCACACGGCATAGAGGTGAGCAGCGTCAAGACCGAATCCACCATAATCCACCTCGCCGCAGACGGAAGATACGGCGGCTATATAGTCATTGACGACCGCATAAGAAACGGTGCAAAGGAGACCGTAAGGCGGCTTCGTGAGCTCGGCATCGAAAACACCGTCATGCTCACAGGTGACTCCGAGGGAACGGGTACGACCCTCGGCTACGCTCTCGGTGCAAACGATGTTATCGCGGAGCTTCTGCCCGAGGAAAAGGCAATAGCGGTAAAGGAGCTGTGCAGAAGCACCTCCACCGGTCTCGTCGCCTTTGTGGGTGACGATGAGCGTGACGCTCAGGCACTTAAAGCCGCCGATGTCGCTATCGCCACCGGTGCCTACGGCAGCAGCCGAAGGGTGCGCACGGCGTATCTTCTCGACGATGATATTTCAAGGCTGCCTCTGCTTATATATTCAGCAAAGCGCAGCAGGGATGCCGCAAAGCAGAATCTTGTGCTTTCACTGTGCGTTAAGTCGCTTATAATAATCCTTGCAGTCTTCGGCGTTATCGGTGTTTGGTTCGCCGCCGCGGCAGACGGTGCCGCAATGCTCATCTGTGCCTCGAACGCTCTTCGCTGCTCGAAAGGAGATCATCGATGAATACCTACGATTTTGACAAGACGATTTTCTACCCCGATTCCTCGTACAGCTTCGTCCGCTGGAGTCTTAAACGCCGCCCCTCTCTGTATCTCTTCTGGATCCCCGCCGCCACAGTCGCCGGTATCGGCTACCTCGTCGGACTCAGCTCCAAGGAAAATTTGAAGGAGAAGGTCTTCGGCTTTCTGCCCCGCATAAAGGATGTCGATGCCGAGGTGGAGCAGTTTTGGAAGGAGCATGAGCATAAGCTCTCCGATTGGTATTTAAAGCAGAAGAAGGATGACGACCTTATAATATCCGCCTCTCCGGAATTTCTTTTAAAGCCCATAACGGACAAGCTGGGCGTCAGACTTCTCGGAACGAAGATGGATAAACGAAGCGGTAAGATTAACGGTTTAAACTGCTCCGGCAAGGAGAAGGTGCGCCGCTTCCGTGAGGAATATCCCGACTGTCACACGGAGGAATTTTACTCGGATTCCCTGTCCGATACTCCGATGGCGAGGATAGCCGGAAAGGCGTTTCGGATAGTTGATAAAGCCACAACGCCCGTAGATTGGGCGGAAGAAAAGGATTAATTAGTGAACGAAGAAATAAAACGCAATCCCCTTTGGACAAAGGATTTTACGATAATCACCCTCGGCAGTGTCGTTTCCATGCTGGGCAGTGCGCTCTCGGGCTTTGCAATGAGCCTTCTGGTTCTGGACTACACAAAGTCCACATTTATGTTTGCACTGTACAATGTCGTGTACATGCTGCCGAACACAGTAGTCCCCGTGCTTTGCGGTCCCTTTCTCGACCGTTTTTCACGAAAGCGGACTATCTACACCCTCGATTTTATAAGCTCAGGACTGTATCTGCTCATGGCTCTTGCCCTGATCTTCGATCTGTTCAGCTTCCCCATGCTTGCTGTTTTTTGTCTGCTGCTCGGTACGATAAGCAGCGTATACCATGTCGCCTATGACAGCTTCTATCCCCTGCTCATCAGCGAGGGCAACTACTCAAAGGCATATTCCATAGCAAGTACCCTGGAAACTCTCAGCATGGTAATGATCCCCGTATCCGCTTTGGTATACAATTCGGTGGGCATCGTTCCGCTCTTTCTCTGCAACACCTGCACCTATTTCATCGCAGCGGTCATGGAGACGAGGATCGGTGCAAGCGAGGATTATATCGAAAAGCAAAAGCTCAGCGAAAACTCCGGTGAAAGCGGTCTTAAACGCTTTGTCGGTGACTTTCGCATAGGTATGCAATATCTTGTAAGCGAAAAGGGTCTGTTGTTTATTGCCCTGTATTTCGTCTTTTCATCCTTTGCCGGTGGTGCCACCGGTTCGATAACTCTCCCCTACTTCAAAAACACATTCGATAACGGTGAGTATATTTATATGCTCGTCTGGGGCATGATGGCGGTCGGTCGAGGTGTGGGCGGTCTCATACACTACAAGGTCAAGCTGCCTGTTGAAAAGAAGTTTGCCATTGCAATTTCGGTTTACATAATATTGTCATTCCTCGAAGGAAGCTACCTCTACTTCCCGATTTGGGTCATGATGATAATGTGCTTCGGGGTAGGCATCCTCGGCGTTACGAGCTACAACATACGAATATCCGCAACTCAGCACTATGTTCCCGACGAAAAGAAGGGTAGATTCAACGGCACCTTCGGCACTTTGAATACCGTGGGTAATCTCACGGGTCAGCTCATAGCCGGTGCTTTGGCGGAGTTTTTGCCGACAAGGGGCATCGTATCCACCGCCATGTTTATAAATCTTCTCGCTGCAGTGTTTATAATCGGCGGAGGAGCAAAGTATGTAAAGCGGATCTACAATGTTCAAAACTAAATCAAAGCCGTTCGGGAAACCGAACGGCTTTTTCATATATTGCGACCTGTCCGCATACGCTTTTATATGAAAAACAAGCGTCTTATCGTAAACACATCGCTGCTCACGGCGACCTCGCTGCTGATGAGTCTGATTTCCATGGCGTATCAGGTTTGGCTCACGGGGAGGATCGGTGCAGCCGGAATAGGTCTGTTTTCGCTCATACTCTCCGTGGGCTTTTTATGCAGCACCTTTGCCATATCGGGTGTACGCTTTGCCGCAACAAGGCTCGTTTCGGAGGAGCTGGGGCTCAGACGGGATGCTGCGGTTGCCGCCGCAATGCGACGGTGCTTTGCCTATGCCATAGCTTTCGGTCTTGCTGCCATGTTCCTGCTGCGGCATTTTGCCGAGACCATCGGCTTTCTTTGGATAGGTGACGCAAGGACGGTCAGACCCCTGCGCATCATGGCTCTTTCCATGCCGCTTATATCCCTCTCCGCTGCCATGAGCGGCTACTTCACCGCCTGCGGCAGAGTGTGGAAGCCGTCGCTCGTTCACCTCACGGAGCAGCTTCTCACTGTTTTCATCGTTGCGGCTTTACTCTCCGAAACGGAGGCGGGCGACATTGAGGCAAGCTGCTCCGCCGTTGTCACGGGTACTGTCATCGGCGACCTTGTGTCCTTTCTGCTGATGCTGCTGTTCTTTCTCACAGACAGAAAACCGGCTCACGGCAGCACCGCTTCTTCAAGGCTTGGCAGCCGTATGCTTGGGATCGCTCTGCCTCTTGCGTTTTCAGCTTACGCAAGGAGTGCGCTGTCTACCCTTGAACAGCTATTGGTGCCGAGGGGACTTAAAATGTCCGGACTGTCTGCGGATCGTTCGCTTTCGGCATACGGCACGATCCGCGGCATGGTGATGCCGATAATATCCTTCCCCGCCTGTCTCCTCTCCTCCCTTGCAGAGCTTATCGTGCCGGAGCTTACCGCAGCGCAGATGCGTGAGGACGCATGCTTCATTCGGCATTCTGTCGCTTCACTTATGAAAAAGAGCCTCGGCTACTCGGCAGCCGTGGCTCTTATACTCTATATTTTCGGTGACGCCATCGGATGGGCGGTATACTCTTCCTCCGAGGCGGGGGAATACATTCGGCTTTTGGCTCCGCTCATCCCCATTATGTACCTCGATACCGTGACGGACGGCTGCTTAAAGGGTCTCGGTCAGCAGCTTTGGTGCATGGGGATAAACCTTCTCGATGCCGTGTTCGGCGTCATTCTGGTGTGGACGCTGCTGCCGAAATATGCCGTAAGCGCTTACATTGCGATGATTTATCTCACCGAGGCTTTGAACTTCGCGCTGAGCATACTGCGGCTGCGGCGAGTTATCGGGCGTTATCAGCGTGCCTTGCATGAAGCTTAGTATCGCCCTTGTGGAGCAGCGGGGATACCCTCTTATAGAGCAGCATTGTGAGTACCGTGACGATGACGCCCTTTAAGAGATTGAACGGCACAACGGCAAAGAGTACGAGGGTAGATACGCTGTTTATTGCGGAGTTTACATCGCTGCCCATGCCGATTATCGCCTCAAGAGGCAGACCGAAGAGTTCGGAGAAGGCGGGAAGAAGATAAACGGCGTTAAACAGGCTTCCGAAGATCGTCATGACGACGGTGCCTGCGACCATGCCCCAGAGTGCGCTCTTCTTGCTCTTTCTGATGTGGTATATGCAGGAGGCGGGGAGGACGAAGGAGCAGCCGACAACGAAGTTTGCAAAGTCGCCGACGAATGCCGTTGAGGTGCCTTTGAGTACGAGCTTGACTATTATCTTCAAAAGCTCACACACAACGCCCGCTACTGGGCCGAGGTAGAAGGTGCAGATCATGATCGGTATCTCGCTGAGATCGATCTCATAAAAGCTGGGTGCGAAGAACAGGGGGATCTCGATGAACATAAGGACGCCCGCCATCGCAGCGAATATCGCCGTGTACGAGATAAAGTGGGTGCTGCCGAGCTTCTTGCGCTGCTTTAAAACAAATCTTTCAAAAAGCAGTGCGACGACAAAAAGTGCCGCAAAGACAAGAAGGCAGGTGAGTATAAAGCTCAGATTGTCCTTTAACTGATCCAACAGGGTTTTTGCGCTGTACATAATATTACCTCCGAAAAAATAATCGCCCGAAAGAAAACATCCTTCAGGCACTCGCAGATAATACAAGCATCTTCTTCCATCCAGACTATACTGTCGGTTCCGGAGTTACACCGGATCATGCCTTTCGGCTCGCGGACTTTACCGCCGGTCGGGAATCACACCCTGCCCTGAAGATCTCTCTATTCGGTTGGCTCTATTATAATACCTCCTGCGCATTTGTCAATAGTCTTTGACAAATATGCCGTCATGGAATAAAATAGTCCTCGAAAGAAGGTGGCATATGGAATTCGGAAAAAGCTGCTGCTTTACCGGTCACAGACCGACAAAGCTGCCCTGGGGCTATGACGAAAACGATCTCCGCTGCATTGAATTTAAAAAGAGACTTGCGCTTACGATCGAAGCCGTTTACGAATCCGGTATAAGGCACTTCATCTGCGGTATGGCGCTCGGCTGCGATATGTATTGCGCAGAGGCGGTGCTTGAGCTTAAACGGTGCAAAACAGACATCACCCTCGAAGCCGCCGTTCCGTATGACGGTCAGGATGAGGGCTGGAACGCCGCAAACCGCAAACGCTATAACGATATTCTCATGCAGTGTGACAGCACGGTGCTGCTGTCCGACAAGTATACGCCCCGCTGCATGATGGACCGCAACCGCTACATGGTCGATCGCTCCGAGATACTCATCGCCTGCTACGACGACAAAAGCGGCGGCACCTGGAACACGATAAAATACGCCATGAGCAAGGACAGGGAGATAATCCGTCTGCCTCTTATGTAAAATCAAATACAAAGCCCTCTGCATATATTGAAAGCGATCCTTGATATGCGGAGGGCTTTTTATGTCTGTTGAATTTTTTCTGGGGGCAAATTCGGCATCCGGATTTTACTCCCTGTACGACGGCTTTGCCTCGGATAATGGCGACCGCTTGAAGCTCATTAAAGGCGGTCCCGGCTGCGGGAAATCCGGCTTCATGCGGAAGCTTGCAAATGAGGCAGAATCGAGAGGCTTTGCCGTAGAATACATACTTTGCTCCGGTGACCCATCTTCGCTCGACGGGGTGTACTTCCCGGAGCTTAAGCTCGGCTATGCCGATGCTACGGCACCGCATGTTTTAGAGCCGAGATTCTTCGGCTTCGATTCATGTTATGTAAACCTCGGTGCATTTTGCCGTGACTGCTACGATGAAAGGATACCGGCTTTGACCAAAAGCTATCGGAAAATGTACTCCTGCGCATATTCCTATCTTGCGGCGGCAGGCAGCGTTTCGGCGGCCGAAATTCCCGAAATCTACGGCAAAACCACGGTTTCAGGCGTTATAAGCTGCGCAGGGAGCATGGCAAACACGGTGGAGGCAGGGCCCCTCTGCGAAGGCAGCAGAGTCATTAAGCGGTTCATCCGCTCCATCGGCTGCACCGGTGAGCTTGTGCTGGAGAACACGGTCACAGAATTATGTAAACAAATCTATCTCATTGACGACCGCCTCGGTCTTGAGGATATTTACTTTAAGGCTCTGCTGCCGAGGCTGTCGGGCAGGGTCATCGTTTGCCCTTCCCCGCTGCTGCCGGAGCGCATAGACGCATTGCTGCTGCCGGACAGGTGCATCGCTTTTGTCGCGGCATCGCTAATGCCGAAGCTGCGTCCCGTTCGCCGTGTCAGGCTTTCCGCTCTGGTGCCGAAGGAGATCATCGCAAGGCATGCCGATGAACTGCGCCGCCGCGATGAGCTTGCCGAGGCACTGAAGGCTCAGGCGGTGTTGTATCTTGAAAAAGCAAAACGGTATCACGATGAGCTCGAAGGCTGTTATCACGATACCGTTTGCTTTGAAGCTCTCGACGAATTTACCGAATCGGAGCTTCGTGAAATTTTTTATTGAATTGATGTTCAAGGGGTTTAACACCGCATGAGCGGAAACAGCCCGCCGAAAAGGTTTTAACAGCAGCAGCCTCCCCACGGAGTACACATTGAGAAGCAGAGGTAGCAGCTGCACGGATCGCAGCAGCCGACCTGCTGGCTTTGGTATTCGCCGTATTCGTTGCCGCCGCTTTGCAGCATGTTCAAAAACTGCCTGTACTGCGAATTGTCCGGCTCTATCTCGACCGCCTTCTTTGCGCTTTCGAGTGCGGCTATTCGGTTGCCTGCACGGTAATTTGCGTTTGCGTGGACATAGTACCATCTGCCGTCCCTTTCGGAGAGGGGTACCTGAGACAGCGCCGTGAGTGCTTCACTGTATCTCCTGTTGCGGATATAGCTCAATGCCGCTCTTATCTCCGCCCTGTCCTCATAGCCATAGCTGTCATATCCGCCGTAGCTGTTGTAACCGCCGTAGCCTCCGAAGCCTCCGAAGGGGCCGTAGCCCGCACCGTAACCTGTACCGTAGGGGCCGTAGCCGTTTTGCTGCTGGGAGGTGTCGCCGTTTTTGATCTGATCGTATGCGGCGTTTATCTCGTTCATTTTTTTGGCGGCATACTCATCACCCGGATTGCGGTCGGGGTGATATTTTTTTGCCAGCTCTCTGTATGCTCTTTTTATCTCTTCATCCGTGGCATCCGGTGAAACGCCGAGGACCTTATAGGGGTCTTGTACCATCAGGCACTGCTCCTTCTATGTCGTAGTGCTTGTTGAATTTATTCCAAACACCGAAACAAAGTATATTTTTTAATATGTCGGCATCCTGCACTATCGGCAAGGCATCGAAGCTTTTAACACAGTCCGCCATAAACATCTCCAGTATATCACGGAAGCGGGTCTCTTCGTCAAGTCTTCCGTACAAATATAACATGGGATTGTATTTATAATACCGCTTGTCCTCTTTTAGGTCAATACAAGCGTCCATTATATAAATAAATTGACCGAGATTCATGCCGAGGCTTCTGAGCTTCCCGCTCCAATGATCCTCACGAATAACAAAAAGCTCCGCCATTATCATGCCGAAGGCAGCCGATGCAGCATCGGGCATGGCCTTGCGGCTCTTTTCTATCTCGTCAAGGCGGCGCATTCCCTCGTTTATCGCCGCAGTCTGGCGGGGGTATTTTGCGCTTATCTCCTCATACGCTTTTTCCAGTGCCTTTGCCTCAAGGAGCTTCGGGAGATCGGCATCGTCCTTCCAATCGTCCCTGCAATTGAGGTAGGCAAGCATGACATTCATATCGGCGGCATAGTCGCTTATCTCCGACTGCCAATAGCCCTGCTTCTTCACCGGATGCACCGCACAATGAGACTCGGCATGATATTCCGTCGGCTCATACAGCGAATTGAGCAGCAGCACAAGGAAGGTCATATCATAGGTCAGTCCAAGCTTTGCGGCAAAGCCGTATTTTTCCCTCAAAGCATGGCAAAGGCCGCAGTAGCAGCCCTTGTATCGTGCATACTGCGCCTTTTCCAGCATAGCCGTATTCGCCGCAACAAAGCCAAACATCTCTCAGCTCTTTCCTCTGAAGGAGAATCCGCATTTACGGCATACGATGTTTATCTTGCCCTTGCCCTTCGGCACTCTCAGAGTGGTCTTGCAGGAGGGGCAGGTGAAGAATTTGTAATACTTGCGCTGCGTCCAGCGTTCATGGCGAAGCTTAAAAAACGACGAAGCTTTATACTTCAGCCTCAAATACCTGGAATTTTCGTCTCTTCTTCGATTGAAATCTCTTGAAAAAGCACGGTAATACACGACCGCAACAAGGGCAAGGGCTATGACCCAAAGTACTGCTCCCACGGGGCTTTTCGGAAATACCAGACCGGCTATGAGCGCAAGCACCGCAAATGCGATGCTCACAAAAGACAATGTCCTGTTAAGCTGATCCGTACCGTAGCGTCCTGCCATGAAGCGTATAAACCGGTTTCTCATCAAATGTCACCTTGATCGTTGTAGTAATATATAGTAATTACATATATTATCACAGATAAAGCAAAAATATATAAAATATTTGTTAATTGTTTATCCCTTACTGTACTGCCATGTGTAATTCACCGTGGTGCCGGGGGTGCCGTCACTGTGGGTGGTGATGCATGAGACGATGTTGCCGATGTCGTCGTACTCATAGCGTTTTTCGGTGCTGCTTATGAGTTCGCCTCCCTCGGTGTATACGCTGCGCTTTATCTCGTTGTCATTGTCATCGTATGCAAATTCGGTGCGGCTTATCATATTGCCGTTTTCGTCGTAGCACTGATCGGTGAGCAGTCTGCCCTTGGCATCGTAGCCGTAGTTATTCTCGCTGACGCTCTCCTCGATGTAATCGCAGCGGCGGCACTTTATCATTCTGCCGTTTGCGTCATGGGAATACTCGAACTCGGCTATGCAGAAATCCTCGCCCTCGTACTGAGATTCCTTTACAAGACGGCCGTTCTCGTCGTATTCATAGACCGTTTTTGCGGCAGTGACTCCTCCCTCGCTTCTCGTTATCGAGGAAAGCACACCCGCTTCGTCATAGGCATAGATCTCCCTGTAGGCCTCGGTATAGCTGCCGTCGGCGCCGCACTGCTCGAATACTCTTGAGGATATGCTGCCATCGGGGAAGTATTCGTATTTGAGTATGCCCTCCTCGGCATCGTTTAAGCCGAGTCTCTTCTCACTCACCACTCTGCCGGTACTGTCATACGAATATATGACCGAGGCATATTTCATGCCGTTGGGGTTAAAGTACGATTCGGTGTAGAGTTTGCCGTCTTCCTTTGTGAAGGTCACTGGTTCGACCGAGGGTGTGGGCGTGGGTTCGGGTGCTTCGGTATCACCGCAGGCGCAAAGTGCGAGGCAAAGCACGGCACTGAGCATGACGGATATAAACTTCTTCATCGTATCGTCTCCTTTCGTTTACAGTACTCTTACTCTCAGCACATCATCCATTGCACGTATGGTCTCCGCCGTGTCTTCCCATATCACCTCGCCGAGGTCGATCATGGTGTAGGCGTAGCGTCCTCTGGGCTTATTTATCATATGCTCGACATTTATATTCTTCTCGGTTATAAGATCGAGGATCCGATTTATCATACCGGGTACATTGTGGTGGATAACGCACAGGCGGCAGACGCCCATGCGCTCAAGCCTTGCGTTGGGCAGATTGACGGAGTTTATGATATTGCCGTTTTTGAGGTATTCGTAAAGCTGCTTTGCCGCCATCTCTGCACAGCGATCCTCACTCTCCGGTGTACATGCACCGAGGTGCGGGAGGGCAATGACATTCTTTCCGCCGAGTATCTTCTCGTTGGGAAAGTCCGTCACATACTTTGCAACCTTGCCGCTCTCGAGGGCTTTGAGCATCGCATCGTCGTCCACGACCTCGGCACGGGATTCGTTTATTATTCGAACGCCCTGCTTCATCATGGAAAACGCCTTTTCGTCGATCATGTGGTGCGTATCCTCGTTGTAGGGGATGTTTATACTTATGTAATCGCTGTTGCGATAGATCTCGGCAATGTCCTCCGCACGGGACACCTCCCTTGAAAGTCTCCATGCCGCATCTACCGACATAAAGGGGTCGTAGCCCACGACGGTCATATCCATCGCAAGGCAGGCATTGGCGACCAAGGCTCCCGTTGCGCCGAGACCCAAAACGCCTATCGTCTTGCCCATGAGTTCGGGCCCTGCGAACTGAGACTTGCCCTTTTCCACAAGGGCGGGGATCGCATCGCCGTGGTCGGCTATGCTCTTTACCCATTCGACTGAGCCTATGACATCTCTCGACGCCATGACGAGGGAGCATATGCTCTGCTCCTTTACAGCCTCGGCATTGGCACCGGGGCTGTTGAACACGGGTATGCCGATCTCGGCATAGCGGTCAACCGGAATATTATTGTAGCCCGCTCCCGCTCTCGCTATTCCCAGAAGCTCCGGATTCGGCTCAAAGGAGTGCATATCGGCACTGCGTACGATTATTCCCTGCGGTGCTTCAACATCCGCCGCCACGGTGCAGCCGAGCTTATAAAGCTTCTCAAGCCCCACCGGAGAAATGTTGTTTATCGTTTTTATCCTAAACACGGTGTTCTACCTCGAATTCTTTCATATACGCCACGAGAGCCTTCACGCCCTCCACAGGCATTGCATTATAGAGCGATGCTCTCATTCCGCCGGTCAGTCTGTGACCCTTCAAGTTTATAAGCCCATGCTTTGCTGCACCTGCTGTAAACTCTGCATCCAGAGCCTCACTGTTTGTGCGGAAGGTTATATTCATATCGCTTCTCGATCCCATTTCGGCATGGGGAATGAACAAATCGCTGCCATCGAGAAAGTCATACAAGAGCTGCGCTCTCTCCTTTTTTATCTGCTCCATCGCCTTAACGCCGCCGACGGAGGACAGCCAGTCCAGCACATTGCCGAGCATATATATGCACCAGCAGGGCGGAGTGTTGAGCATGGAATCCTTTTCGACAAGCACCTTATAGTCCATGACCTTGGGGGTTATGGGCAGGGCATTGCCGCAAAGTGACTTGTCTATTATCACGACCGTAAGCCCCGCAGGGGCCATGTTCTTCTGCGCTCCGGCGTATATCAGGCCGTAGCGTGATACATCGATGGGCTTTGAGAGAATATCCGACGACATGTCGCAGACTATGGGACAGTCTGCCTCGGGAACATACTGCCACTCGGTGCCGTAGATGGTATTGTTTGCGCAATAGTAAAAGTAGCTTGCGCCCTCTCGGGCTTTGACATTTTGCGGGATATAGCTGTGACCCCTGTCGGAGCTGTCGCACACGATGCTCACACTGCCGTACTTTTCGGCTTCCTTTGCGGCAAGTGAGGAGAAATTGCCGGTCACTGCGTAATCCGCTTTGCCGCCCTCGCCCATGAGATTCATGGGTATCGCCGCAAACTGGAGCGTTGCTCCGCCCTGTAGGAACAATATCTCATGGCTGTCCGGTACGGACAGGGCGCTGCGGAGCTTCTGCTTTGCATCGGAGAATATCTCGGCAAAGACCTTACTTCGGTGGCTCATCTCCATGACCGACATTCCGCTGCCCCTGTAATTCATCAGCTCCGTTTGCGCTTTGCGCAAAGCCTCCTCCGGCAGCACCGACGGTCCCGCCGAAAAATTATACACTTCTTCCCGATGCATTGTTTCACCTTCTTTATTTCGCTATCACGCTAAATTATAATACTTCGTCGGCATTTAGTCAATCACCCCGACAAGAGTTTCGCCGGAAACCGCCGTGATTTTCACATTCCTTATTTCGCCTCTGAGTTCTTCGCCCTTTGCCGTTACGAGAACATAGGTATCACTGTGGCCCTGCCAGCCGTCGCCGCATTTGGTCTCAAACAGCACGGGCAATGTTTTGCCGACGCAGGCGGCAAGATAGGCATCCCGGCTCAAAGCCGCCTCCGCCCTTGCCTCCTTCGAGCGTTTTGCCTTTACTTTTCGGTCGATCTGGCCGTCCATCTTGTCCGCCGGTGTACCCGGACGACGGGAGTAGGGGAAGATGTGGGCATCGGAAAAGGCTGCCTTGCGGATAAATGCCAGGGTCTCCGCCTGATCCTCGTCGGTCTCACCGGGGAAGCCGACGATTATATCGCAGGTTATGCCGCAATCCGGGAAGTAGCGGCGCAGCAGCTCCGTCTTCTCGAAAAATGTTGCGGTGTCGTATTTGCGGTGCATACGGTACAGTGTCCTGTCGCAGCCGGATTGCAGGGAGAGGTGGAAGTGGCGGCACAGCGTTCCCGCTTCGGAAAGGCGGCGGCACAGCTCCTCCGTTATGACCGTGGGTTCGAGTGAGCCCAAGCGCAGCCGCACGGACGGTGCTGCCTTTGCTATGGCGCAGACCACATCGCCGAGGTCGGGCTTGCCCTCAAGATCAACACCGTAGGACGCTATCTCAATGCCTGTAAGCACAAGCTCCTTATAGCCCTGCGCTTCAATATCCTCGGCAAAGCTCACAGCATCGGCAATGGGCAGGCTTCTGAGCCTTCCCCTTGTGTATGGGATGATGCAGTAGGTGCAGAAGTTAACGCAGCCGTCCTGTATCTTTAATAACGCTCTTGTTCTGCCTTCCGCAGCTCCGGCGGGGAGTTCCTCGAATACCCTGCGCTCGAAGGGACTGTCGATGCATCTTGCGCCTTCGCCGCTTACAGCCGCATTTTCTATCGCCTCGACGAGCTTCACTCTATCACCGGTGCCGAAGATGACATCCGCACCCAAACGCTCCGCTGCGTCGGGACTGAGCTGAGAGTAGCATCCTGAAACTGCGACGACGGCATCGGGATTCTCCTCCCGCAGCCTATTTATCGCCTGTCTCGATTTTCTGCCGGCTTCGGCTGTTACGGCACAGGTGTTGATTATGACGACATCGGCGATCTCACCCTCGCCTGCGGGTGAATGACCATGCTCTTGCAGCAGAGTTTCCATCGCCTGTGTCTCGTATTGGTTGACCTTGCAGCCCAAAGTGTATATAATGTACTTCATAAAATATCTCTCCCAAGGAGTTTATAATGGAAATCTATCTTGATAATGCCGCCACCACAAGGGTATGTGACGAAGCGGCAAACGCCGCCTTTGAGGTGATGACGAAATACTACGGCAACCCCAGCTCCACCCACACCAAGGGTCGTGAAGCCGCCGCCGTTTTGAATACCGCAAGAAAGCAGATAGCCTCCGCTCTCGGCTGTAAGCCTCAGGAGCTTTACTTCACCTCCTGCGGTTCGGAAAGCGACAACTGGGCGATACTCTGCGGTGCGGAAGCCGGAAAGCACAGAGGTCGCCATGTCATCAGCTCCCTTGTCGAGCATGACGCCGTGAGAAAGTCCCTCTCCGAGCTTGAACGCCGGGGCTTTGAGGTAACAAGGCTTTCCCCCCTGCCCGACGGTTCGGTATCCCCCGAAGCGGTGAGAGCCGCCCTGCGTCCCGACACCGTCCTTGTGAGCCTTATGACGGTTAACAACGAGACCGGCGGAGTAACGGACATTGCCGCCATTCGCCGTGTTCTCGATGAGGAAGGCTCAAACGCTCTTTTGCACACCGATGCAGTACAGGGCTTTATGAAGGTCCCCTTCACCGCAAAAAGCTGCGGTGCCGACCTCATTTCCATAAGCGGACACAAGATCCATGCCCCCAAGGGCATAGGCGCATTGTATATCAAAACAGGGGTGAAAATCAAGCCCCTTATACTCGGCGGTGCGCAGGAGGCATCCCTTCGCGCAGGCACCGAGGCAATGCCGCAGATCGCCGCCTTCGGCAAGGCGACAGAGATTGCAAACACTGCCTTTGCCGCATCGACGGCGCATATGGCGGAGCTAAAAAAGAACACCGCCGAAACGCTTTGCTCACTCGTTCCGAAGGCTGTCATCATCGGCGGGGATGCTCCGCATATTTTAAGCCTCTCCCTCCCAGGCTGGAGGAGCGAGGTGCTTATGAATTTCCTTGAAGCCGAAGGCATTTTCGTATCACGAAGCTCCGCCTGCAAAAAGGGTGCAAGGAGCCATGTCCTCGAAGCCGTGGGGCTTCCCGCTCCGGTGATCGACGGCGCACTGCGCATAAGCTTCTCCCGCTACAGCACAAAGGAGGAGGCTGATGCTTTGTGCTTCGCCCTCAAGTCCGCTTCCGAAAAGCTTGCACACAGATAAAACCGAAAGCCGCACCGAAAGGTGCGGCTTTGATTATTCTTCGCTTTCTTCCGATTCGGGTTCGGGTGCCATTTGGATGGTCTTCGGCACTCGGACAAGTTCGCCCGTTTGCGGTTCTATATAGTCCAGATCCTCATAGCTTTCATCGTCATGCGGGAGATTCTTTTTCTTCAAGCGTCTCTCGATAAGCACCGTGACTCCGGTGTAGATGATGACGAATACGGGAACGCCCAGAAGCATGCCCCAGAAGCCGAAGAGTCCGCCGCCGAGGATGATCGCAAACATGACCCAGAAGCCGTTTATTCCGACACTGCCGCCCATGATCTTCGGGCAGATGATGTTGCCGTCGACCTGCTGAAGCGCAACGATGAATATTACGAATATCAGGCACTTAAAGGGATCGACCATCAGGACAAGAAGTCCCGACGGTATACCGCCGATGAAGGGGCCGAAGAAGGGGATGATATTCGTTGCGCCGACAACGACGGCGATGAGCAGTGCGTAGGGTATGCCGAGGATGGTGCAGCCGATGAAGCAGAGTATGCCGACTATGAGAGCGTCGGTGAGCTGACCGGTTATGAAGTTGCGGAAGGTTTGATTTGCGAATTTGAGTCCTATATTTACACGCTTTGCACTCTTGGGCTTGCACAGTGCATACAGGAGCTTTTTGAAGTGTGTGCGGACGGATTCCTTATTGTACAGCAAGTAGATCGAAACTATCATGCCGATGACGACATTGTATATCGCCATGACGACACTGTACACTCCGCTGGTTATATCGGAAATGATGCTGTCCATATTCGGCAGCACGGTGTTCTGCGCCCACTTTGTCAGCGTATTGGTGAGATTGCCGAATATAGCCTCGGCATATTCCGCCACTTCGGGGTTCTTGTCAAAGAGCTTCACTATGGCATCATACGCCTTTGTAAAGTATTCCGGAGCGGCGACGACAATGTTCTGAATGCTCTCGTAAAGCTGGGGGATTATGAGGTAAAGCAGTGCGGAGATGAGAAGCAGCATAAGTATCTCGGAAAACAGCACCGACAATCCCCTTGCCAGCTTTTTGCGGCGTTTCATTTTGGGATGCGTTTCATAAAGATTCTTCGTCAGCGGGCTGAAAAGCTTGCTCTCGAAAATATTCATGAAGGGCAGCAGGAGGTAGAATATCACAAAGCCCCATACAAAGGGATTCAAAATATCCATCAGGTCGCCCAGAACGGCAAAGACCTGACCGAGATAGTCCAGCCCGAAGTAGAACAGAATGGCGGCTGCTATGACGATAAACGCCGTCAGTCCCCAACGGAAATACTGGCTGTTTGATTTAATGCGACGCTTCATGTTTATCCTCCGAATTCTCAACTACATTTGATTTTACTATTACCGCAAATTTCCGTCAACCGTTATTCTGTGAATTTTTTATGTTTTTAATAAAAATATTTTTGTTGTTATGTTAACCTTGACTTGAATATTTTTATCACCACGGTTCACATAACAATTGTTGAAAACCCTGTTGAAAGTGTTTAAAACCTTGAAATTGCAGTACAATTTCCTCCGAGATGACAGTTTTCTCCGATTCATACCTGTCGAATAAAGCATAATTTTGTCAACCTGTATTTGTATTCCTCACGCTGCATAGTATGTCTCGGAGGGATATGCCATGAAATATTTCGTCATTGCGCTTTTGGCAGCGGCTTCGCTGCGCTCCGCACTTCCCCTTGCGGGCGATGCGGAGATAGAGATAAGTGCGCCTTCCGCCGTTTTGACGGAAAAGCTGACCGGAGAGATCATATACGAAAAGAACTCTCACGAGAGACTGCCTCCCGCAAGCGTCACCAAGGTCATGACCATGCTGCTCATCGTCGAGGCGATAGAAAACGGTGAGCTTTCGCTTTCCGACACCGTGATCGCATCGGAGAGAGCGGCATCCTTCGGCGGGAGCTGCGTCTTTCTTGAGGAGGGCGAAAGGATGAGCGTTCATGAGATGCTGAAGTGCATCGCCGTCGTTTCCGCCAACGACTGTGCCGTTGCTATGGCGGAGCATATGTGCGGTACGGAGCAGAGCTTTGTTATGCGGATGAACGAAAGAGCGTCGGAGCTTGGACTTTCGGATACGCACTTTACGAATTGCACCGGACTTTTCGACGACGATGAGCATTACACCAGCGCATACGATATTGCCGTTATGTCGAGGGAGCTTATCTCGCATGAGCTCATAAAGGACTACAGCACGATATGGATGGACAGCATACGAAACGGTGAATTCGGGCTTTCAAACACCAATAAGCTCGTCTATTACTACGAGGGCTGTACCGGTCTGAAGACCGGCTTTACCACCCTTGCCGGCTACTGTCTTTCCGCCACCGCCATGCGTGATGGGGTGGAGTACATCGCCGTTATCATGAATGCCGACAGCATCGACGAGCGAAACAACGATGCAAAAGCACTTTTAAACTACGCCTTCGCAAATTACACGCTTTGCCCCTTGCGCTGCGCTTCCGTGCTGCCGCCGGTGACCGTCTCCATGGGTGTCGGCGACTGCGTTCAGCCCGACTACGATGCCCCCGCCTCGGCACTCATAAGAAAACAGGATGCGGGCAGCGTCGAGTACATCCTTGAGCTTTGCGATTCCGTCTCCGCTCCGGTGAAAAGGGGCGACGCACTAGGCAGCATGACGGTAAAAATATGCGGCGAAGATGCGTACACCGTTCCCATCATCGCCTCTCACGATGTGGAAAGGCTGGGCTTCGGCGGCATATTTTTAAAGGCAGCGGCAGCATTTTTGGGTGCGGCTTAACACTAAATATGGTGTCTTTATCCGCTTTCGCCACAATTTACTTGCTTTTTCCGCATGTCGGAGTATAATATATGCAATTTCATTGCAACGGAGGCAATTATGGTAAAAGTGGATCTATCCGGTGCAGAGGCATTTTTCGACCACTCGGGTCTTGATTTCGCCGCTGCCGCCAAAGCACACAGAGAGCTCAGTGACAAAACGGGTGCCGGCAGTGAGTTTACGGGCTGGCTCGAACTCCCCCGACGCATAAAGGACGGTGAGCTGAAGTCTATCATAAATGCCGCTCAGAAGATCCGTTCCCGCTCCAAGGCTCTTGTCGTCATCGGTATAGGCGGCTCCTACCTCGGTGCAAAGGGTGCTATAGAGCTTCTTCGTCCCGTTCCGTCCGAGGATGATCCCATGATATTTTTTGCGGGCAACGGTCTCTCTCCAGATGCTTTGGGCGATATTCTCGAAAAGCTGGGCGATAAGGACTTTGATGTTAATGTCATTTCCAAGTCCGGAACGACGCTTGAGCCCGCCGTCGCCTTCCGTGTTTTCAGAAGGCTTCTGCGTGAGAAATACGGTACCGCCGCCAAGAAGCACATTTTTGCAACGACCGACAGTGAAAAGGGCGTACTTAAAGCCATGGCGGATACCGAGGGCTGGGAGTGCTTTGTCGTTCCCGACGATGTCGGCGGCAGATACAGCGTTCTTTCCGCCGTGGGACTTCTGCCCATGGCAGTCGCCGGTATCGATGTTAAGGCGGTCATAAACGCCGCAATAAGTGAGATGCGTGATCTCGATCTGCGCTCTCCCGAAAATCCCGCATGGCAGTATGCCGCTGCCCGTCAGCACCTTTACGGTCTGGGCAGAAGCATTGAGATACTCGGCTGCTATGAGCCGTCCTTCCGCTTTATGGCGGAGTGGTGGAAGCAGCTTTACGGCGAAAGCGAGGGCAAAAACGGCATAGGCATCTACCCCGCTTCCGTTGAGCTTACCGCCGATCTTCACTCGATGGGTCAGTACATTAAGGACGGTCCGAGAACACTTATGGAGACCGTTGTGAAGTTTGAGACTCCTCGCCGCTCCTTCCCCCTGCCCTTTGAGATGGGCGATCCCGACGGGCTGAATTACCTCGCCGGCAAGGAACTTGGGGATATTTGCAATACCGCAGCCGAGGCTGTCAAGGCAGCACATATATCCGGCGGTGTGCCGAATATCGTCGTCTCCGTCCCCGCAAGGGATGAGGCCGGCTTTGCCGCTCTCGTCTGCTTCTTTGAGGTCGCCTGTGCCATATCCAGCTATATGCTGGGCGTCAATCCCTTCAATCAGCCCGGTGTCGAGGCGTACAAGAAGAACATGTTCAAAATGTTGGGCAAGCCGTAAAAAGTACTTGCTTTAAATCTCAAATAATGATAATCTAATTATATAGAGAATTAAATTTTACTTAAAAGGAGTGTGGTCACAATGGTTAAGTTGATCCTGGGTCTGAAAGGCTCCGGTAAAACCAAAAGACTCGTTGAGTTAGTCCGTGATGCGGTCAAAATGGAAAACGGCGATGTCGTTTGCATCGAGAAGGAAAAGAAGCTCACCTATGACATCCCCTATCAGGCAAGACTTATCGAAGCGGGCTCCTATGATACGGGTTCTTACGAATTCATCAAGGGCTTCATCTGCGGCCTCCATTCCGGTAATTACGATATAACTCATGTCTTTGTGGATAATTTCTATAAGATCGTCAGCAACAAGGATCCCGTCCTCTTCGGTGAGTTCCTCGCTTGGCTCAACGATTTCTCCGAAAAAGAAAATATTGAATTTGTGATAAGTGTCACCATGGATCCCGACACCGTCGGTGAGGCTATCAAAAAGTTTATGATATAATTTATTTCAGCCGCTTTTTAAGCGGCTGAAATAGCCGCCGGTCATTTTGAATAATCAAAATGACGCTTCGCTAAAAGCCTTGTTTCTCAAGGCTTTTTTGCGGCGGCGATCCAATTCGAGGTGGGTCTTGACCCCCTCGAGCTCCCCCGCTACTCTGTTATTTTCCTGCGTAGCGCAGTTTTTTGACAGTCTGATTTCAGCCGCTTTTTAAGCGGCTGAAATTTTTTTCATTTTCCCTATTGACTTTTGCGCTTTGCAGTGCTATAGTAAGCCCATCTTTCAGAAAGGAGACGTAATAAAGCTCATGACAAGCTTCCGTTTCGCTCTTGCAAATCGATTTTATTATTACTATTATTTTTGCCTTTCAAAAATAATAGCGATTTGTGATGCCCGAAAACAGTTGTTCGCCTGATGCACTATGCGTCTTTTGATTGAAAGCTGAATGCAATTTAGATTGCCGTATGGATCACAAGTCCATGCGGCATTTTTGTTTTTCCGCACGGCTTGCATTTTACGACATTCGAAACTTTTGGAGGAATTATCATGAAAACAAAACGTTCGATAACCGCACTGCTTCTTACCGCAGTAATGCTCTTCACACTCTGCTTCTCCCTTGCCGCCTGCTCCGGTGACAACGGCGACGAAGTGTTCACAGTAGGTATTTGTCAGTTTGCCCGACACGATGCACTCGATGCCGCAACTCAGGGCTTTAAGGATGCACTCGTCGATAAGCTCGGTGCCGACAAGGTTGTTTTCGATGAGCAAAACGCTCAGGGCGATCAGACTGTCTGCTCCACCATCGTAAACTCTTTTGTTTCCAAAAATGTTGATCTTATTCTCGCCAATGCCACTCCGGCTCTCCAGGCTGCATACAACGCCACCGAGACCATTCCCATTCTCGGCACGGCAGTTACCGAATACGGTGTTGCACTGGGTATCGAGGACTTTAACGGCACTGTAGGCGGCAACGTTTCCGGTACCTCCGACCTCGCTCCCCTCACCGAGCAGGCCGATATGATACTTGAGCTCTTCCCCGATGCAAAAAATGTAGGTCTTATCTACTGCTCCGCAGAGCCCAACTCCGAGTATCAAGTTAAAGTCGTTGAGGAATACCTCACTACCAAGGGTCTTACCTGCACCCGCTTCTCCTTCAGCGACTCAAACGATGTCGCATCAGTGACCACCAAGGCAGCCTCCGCCTGCGATGTGATCTACATCCCCACCGACAACACCGCCGCAAGCTGCGTTGAGACCATCGGCAACATTGTTCTCTCCGCAAAGGTCCCCGTTATCGCCGGTGAAGCCGGTATCTGCTCCGGCTGCGGCGTTGCGACCCTTTCCATCAGCTACTACGACCTCGGCTACAAGACCGGTGAAATGGCTGCGCAGATCCTTCTCGGTGAAGCCGACATCGCAGATATGCCCATTGCCTACGCAGAAGCCGCAAAGAAGTTCAACCCCGAGATCTGCGAAGAACTCGGTGTGACCGTTCCCGATGATTTCGAGGCTCTCGACTGATATAGTTATTTAAATTGTAAGGAGAATCATTATGGCTGATCTACTCGGTGCTTTGCCCGGTGCCGTTGCCCAGGGTATAATCTGGGGCATCATGGCTATAGGCGTATACATTACATTCAAAGTCTTGGACATTGCCGACCTCACCGTTGACGGCTCCATCTGCACCGGTGCGGCGGTATGCACCATGCTGATGCTTTCCGGACACAGCCCGTGGATCGCCGTTTTGGCAGCCCTGATTGCAGGTCTCGCTGCCGGTTGCATCACAGGACTGCTCCATGTTCTGCTCGGTATCCCCGCTATCCTCTCCGGAATACTGACGCAGATGGTGCTGTGGTCACTTAACCTCAAGATCCTCGGCAGGGCAAATCAGGCCTTGAGCTCACGCTCCAACCCCGTTTTGCTCTCGCAGATGGATATTGATTCCGCTCTCATCGTTTTGGCTCTCTTTGCCGTCGCGACCGTCGTCATTTTGTACATTTACTTCGGCACCGAGATCGGCTGCTCCATCCGTGCCACCGGCTCAAATCCCGTGATGAGCAGGGCTCAGGGCATAAACACCGGTCTCACCAAGGTTTTGGGGCTTGCGATAAGCAACGGCATCGTAGCCCTTTCGGGTGCGCTTTTGTGCCAGTACCAGGGCTACACCGACATTAACATGGGCAGAGGCGCAGTCGTCATAGGTCTCGCCGCCGTCGTCATAGGTGAAGTCATAGCAAAGCACATTTCCACCAATTTCGCCGTCAGACTCTGCGGCGTCATAGTCGGTGCCATCGTTTACTACATCGTCTACCAGACCATCATCTTCTCCGGCTTTGATACCGATCTTCTGAAGATGTTCTCCGCAATTGTCGTTGCGGTATTTCTGGGCTTCCCCTATGTCAAAAAGCAGCTCAGTTTGTCCCACGGAGTCTCGAAGGGAGGCAAGGATCATGCTTGAAATGAAAAATGTCACCAAGATATTCAACAAGGGCAGCGTCGATGAAAAGCTCGCATTAAACGATCTTTCGCTCACTCTTAACGACGGCGATTTCGTCACCGTAATAGGCGGCAACGGTGCAGGTAAAAGCACCATGCAGAATGCCATCTGCGGCACATGGCTCCCCGATGCGGGCAGCATCGTTTTGGGCGGCGTCAATGTCACCGCACTGCCGGAGTATAAGCGCGCAAAATATCTGGGCAGAGTTTACCAGGACCCCATGATGGGTACCGCAGCGGGTATGCAGATCGAGGAGAATCTCGCTCTTGCAGCAAGGCGCGGCAAAAGGCGCGGTCTTCGTCCCGGCATAAGCAAGTCGGAGCGTGAGGAATACCGCCGTCTTCTTTCCGAGCTCGATCTCGGACTGGAAAGCAGACTGGCTGCAAAGGTCGGCACCCTCTCCGGCGGTCAGCGACAGGCTCTCACCCTGCTCATGGCGACCATGCAAAAGCCCAAGCTTTTGCTTTTGGATGAGCATACCGCCGCACTCGATCCGAAAACCGCCGCAAAGGTCATGCAGCTCACCGACAAAATGGTGCGTGAAAACTCCCTTACGACGCTCATGATAACGCACAACATGCGTGATGCGATAGAATACGGCAACCGCCTCATAATGCTGCACGAGGGCAGGATCATCCTCGACATTTCCGGTGAGGAAAAGTCACGGCTCACCGTCTCGGATCTTCTCGAAATGTTCTCCAAGGCAAGCGGCAGCGAATTCGCAAACGACAGAGCCATCCTTTCCTGACACACTTACTTCGTACACTTTTTATCCTTTTATTCTCCGTATGGAAAAACCGAGTGCGGCAAATGCCGTACTCGGTTTTTCAGTCCAAGGCTATCAGCATATTGAGTTTTTCGGGGAGGGGAAAGTTTGCCGCAACAAACGGCTCACCCGCATGGAATGCAGTGCGAACCAAGGCCTTCTCCGCTCCCAGCCTTCTGCAAAGCTCGGGGATGAAATCGTCGTTTCCGAGGTATTCCTTCACATGAAGAACGCCGTCGTCAAGGTAGCCGCAGGCAATGGATCTTCCGCAGCGGAACATTCCGCCGCCGTAGGCTCTGCAAAGCTCACGCTCGTACTCATACCACGCAAGGGGAAATGCCGTGCCGAGTTTAAACTCGCTGCGCATTGCCGCATACTCCGCCGAGGACAGATTCTTAATATCGAGGTCGAGCTGCTTTGCATGCACCTCCTCGCAGATGAAGCGGCTTATATTGTCGGCACCGAGGGTCTTTTCGTACCACGCATAAAGCCCTTCCGATGCGGGGAGGGTGCAAAGCCTCGGGAATTTGGATGCGCAATAGTGCATAAGCTGCGCTCCGACGCCCTTGCCCCTGTATGTCTCATCCACCGCAACGGCATAGACATAGCCGCAGCGTTTGTCGCCCAAGACCGCCGCGAGGACATTCGCCATGCCGATGATCTCACCGGAATATTCGGCAACATATGAGGTGCCCATTTCGGGAAGCAGCTCGAAAAATCTGCCTATAAGTGCTTTTTCGTCACCGAAAGCCTTGTTCCACAACTCAATGAGCTGCGGAACATCATCTTTTGAATATTGCTTTATTATTACTCTTTCCATATTGCCACATACTTCATCAGGACATATTCCGGTTTGTAGGACAGCTTTGATTTCCGCAGCGTTTCGTGTCCCATATCGTCCTCTCGGTTTACATAACACGCCTCGGGGTGCTTCGCCTTGACCATTCTCGCAAGCTCTCTGCACACCATGGGATAGGCTCCGGCAATGTCGGGGTAGGCTTTTTCAAAGTGGGTGCAGAAGGTGTCGTCCGATATTTTTTCACCGACGGAGAAGCCTATGAGCCGTCCCTCGGCATATAAGGCTCCGCCCATGAGTCCAAGCTCGTCAAAATGCTCAAAGCCCCGCAAAACGGCGGAATGCTCAAAGCTTATGTCCCCGGTAAGGCGGTCGGAGGATTCCTCCGTCCATTCGTCGAGCATACGGATACAGTCGGGAATATTGCTCTCATCCAAGGGAACAAAGCTCCATTCATGCTCCTTTTCAAAGCGGTTGCAATAATTCTTCTTTGCGTGAAGGGCCTTGCCGGAGTAGCTTGAGAGCTTATCGACGGAATAGATGTAGTCGGAAAAGGCCCTGTCCTCATACATATTGAATTGTTCCGGGAAGGCGGCTTCCAGTTCCTTTTTGTGTTCCTCCGTTATGCCGCACAACTTGAGTGCTATGCCCTGCTTTCGGCAAAGCTTACGCATCTCCTCTATCGCGGCGGTGACATCTCCGCTGCCGATGGGGTAGGCAAAATAGGTCTCGCCGTTTCTCACAAGGCGTGTAAGGAGGCGGTCGCCCATAGGTGCCGCCGCCTGCAAATATCGTTCATCCCACATATAAATATTTCCGAAGCAGAAGTCCGCACTGCGTGAATTCTCCGCTCGGAAATACGGTTCCATCATATTCTTCGAGTCAAGCCCGATGCTTAAAAGTTCCATACTTCTTCCGATCAATATGTATTCTTACACAATCTTTTGATTTCGCTGCGTATCTCCCGAAGATCCGTGAAAGTGTCGGGTCTTTTGGAGGGATCACGCAGCAGTGCCGCGGGGTGGTAGATTGCCATGGTCTGGACACCGTTTACGGTGAACCATCTTCCCCGCTCCTTTGTGATCCTGAAATTTTCGTCTATGACTTCGGCTGCCGCTATCCTGCCGAGGCAAATGATTATCCTGGGGCTTACTATTTCAAGCTGGCGATTGAGCCAGTCTCTGCATGCCGACTTTTCCTCCGGCAAGGGGTCACGGTTTTTAGGGGGACGGCATTTCACGACATTTGCAATATACACCTTTTCGTCCGAAAGGTCTATCATTTTCAGCATATCGTCGAGAAGCTGCCCCGCTTTGCCCACAAATGGACGACCGCTCAGATCCTCCTGCTCTCCGGGGCCTTCGCCGATGAACATGACCTCGCTTTCGGGATTTCCCCTGCCGAAGACAAGCTTTGTCCTCGTTTTGCAAAGTCCGCATCTTTCGCAGCTTCGGCACTCGCCTTGCAGCCTTTCCATTTCCGCAGTTTTCATCAGCTCTCCTCCGAACATTTCGCAAGCTCGAGAAGTATCTCCCGCCTGTTGTTTTCGGGGAACTCCATAACATAGTCAAGCAGGAACTTTAACATCTCGCCTAGCTCATGTCCCCGCAGACCGACATCGAGAAGATCGTCGCCGCTGACAGCAAGGTGCTTCAATGAAAAGCATTCACCGCTTTTGAGTACCGCTTTGAGTTCCTTTTCGCAGTCAACACCGAGAAGGACGCCGTAAGCGTCAACGGCGCAGGACACGGCATCGACACCGTAGCGGTTTAGGTAGCGCTTCCAGCCGAGCTTATCCGAGGGAGGGTCTCCCCTCAGCATCTCCTCCGCACTGCGGCAGCAGCGGATAGTCCTTCCGTCAAGCCTGAGTTCCTTCAAAAAGCCCTCCGCCGAGGGAATAAAGCCGTACTTTTGAAGTAAGATAGACAGAGTGATCCATCTTTGCATGGGCTTTTTGGGAAGATCGGCAATATCATGCAAATTGGGGTTGCCCCAGCCGGAGCCGCTCACATACCTTGTGAGCATTCCGTATTCTATTGCATCGCCGATGGTCTCCGGCTTTGAGGTCAGGAGTATGCTTTCAAGCTCATCCCTCACCCTTTCGGGGGCAAGAGAGGCGCAAAGCGGTGCTTTTTTCTTTATCGCACCCAGCGTATTTTCCTCTATCTCGAAATCAAGCCTCGACGAAAAACGCAGCGCCCTGAACATCCGCAGCGCATCCTCATCGAATCGCAGCTCCGGATAGCCGACACAGCGGATTAGCTTTCGCCCTATATCGCCGACTCCGTCGTAGGGGTCAGACAGCATACCATCGGCAGAGAGGGCTATCGCATTCATGGTGAAATCCCGCCGTCCGAGGTCGCTTATGAGGTCGGAGACAAAGGTGACCGAATCGGGGCGGCGATGGTCTCTGTAATCCCCCTCCGTGCGGAAGGTCGTGACCTCGCAGCTCTTGCTGCCCTGCTTCACCGTGACGGTGCCGTGCTTTATCCCCGTGGGCCCGGAATCGGGAAAAATGTCCATAACCTCGTCGGGAAGGGCGCTTGTGCATATATCCCAGTCCTGCGGGGTGATACCGAGGATGGCATCCCTTACGCAGCCGCCGACAAGATACGCAAGATGCCCTCTTGCCTGCAAAGCAAAGAGGGTCTGCCTGACATATTTGGGCGGGTTCACCTGGAGCATAGCTTCACCTTTAACAAAAATTGTTGCCAGATTCGGATTCCGGTATTATAATAGCATTCGGCAAATATAACATCAATACGAAATTGTTAATTTTAATCGGAGTATATATGAAAGACTTTTCACGATTCTTAAACGAACATTGCAGAGGTCACCTTGTCGGTATAGGCGGCGTTTCGATGGCTCCGCTTGCCGAAGTCCTTGCTGGCAGAGGTATGAAGATAAGCGGTTCGGATATTGCCGAAAGCGAACGCACCTCGAAGCTTCGTGCCTGCGGCATTGATATTTACATCGGTCACGATGCATCGAACATCGCCGAAGGTATAGACTTTGTCATCCGCACCGCCGCCGCTCACGACGACAATCCCGAGATAGTAAGAGCAAAGGAACTCGGCATCCCCGTCTTTGAGCGCACCGAGGCATGGGGTGCCATAATGAAGCGTTACGAGAACGCACTGTGCATCTCCGGCACCCACGGTAAGACCACCACCACCTCCATGTGTACGCATATACTCATGGCGGCGGAAAAGGATCCCACCGTTATGATCGGCGGTACGCTGCCGCTTTTGAGGGCAAGCCACCGTGTGGGCAAGGGCAATACAATTATAATGGAAAGCTGTGAGTATTATAACTCCTTTCTCTCCTTCTTCCCCACCGTTGCGGTCATTCTGAACATTGAGGAGGATCATCTCGACTTCTTCAAAGACCTTGACGATATTAAAAGCTCCTTCCGTGAATTTGCCCTTCATGTTCCGCAAAACGGCTTTGTCGTCGCAAACTTGGACGATGACAACACGATGGATGCCCTCCGTGGGATAGACCGCAACATAGTGACCTTCGGTCTCAGTCCCAAGGCGGATGTTTATGCCAAGAACATCACCCATGTCGGCTCCGCCACTTATTTTGATATTATCTTCAAGGGCAAGTGCATGGAGTCCGTGTGCATCCATGTTCCGGGTGAGCATAACATCAAAAACGCCCTTGCAGCCGCTGCCGCTTCGCTTTGCCTCGGCATCACGCCGACTGCGATAAAATACGGTCTTGCCGGCTTTTCCGGTGCGGGACGCCGCTTTGAGTTCAAGGGCAAGTTCAACGGTGCCGATGTCTATGACGATTACGCACATCATCCGGGTGAGCTGAAGGCTCTGCTCGATGCCGTTGAGACTCTGGGCTATAAACGCACCGTCGTCGTTTTTCAGCCCCACACCTACACCCGCACGAAGGCTCTTTTCGACGATTTCGTGCGTCAGCTTCGCAGACCCGATCTGCTGTATCTTGCCGAAATATTCGCCGCAAGGGAAAAGAACACCACCGGCATATCCTCCGCCGATCTTGCCGAAAAGATCGACGGTGCAAGGTTCTTCCCCACCTTTGCCGAAATCGAAGCCGACCTTGCCGAAAACGCAAGGCCGGGTGACCTGATCCTCACCGTCGGTGCGGGCAATGTCTACAAGATAGGCGAAGATATTCTTGATATGTAAGAGGTTTTACCATGGAGATACAGTGGCTCGGTCACGCCTGCTTTAAAATCAGTCACAAGGGGTACAGCGTCGTTATCGACCCCTATCACAACCGTGAGCTGTCCGCATATCCGGAGCTTTCGCTTGAAGCGGATGCGGTGCTTTGCAGCCATGAGCATCCGGGGCATAACAACAGAGAGGCCGTGAAGATCACCTCCCCCGCAAAGCCATGTCCCTACGAGCTTTCGTATATCGACAGCTTTCATGATACGAGCTGGGGACTGCTTCGAGGCACGGACAGGATACACATTTTAAATTGGGATGGCTTTAAGATAGTCCATATGGGCGACTTCGGCGGTCTGCTCACCGATAACGAGAAATCGGAGCTTTTCGGTGCCGATGTGCTTATGATCGCAGCAGGCGGCTTCCGCGCCATGCCCAGCGATAAGACCAAACCCCTTGCCGATGAGCTTTTTGCAAATGTTGTCATTCCCATGCACTATGCCCATGGGAAATACGGCAACCGCCGTATGGAGCGGGTGCAGGCATTCACCGATCAGTACATGCCGCTGCCCATCGTTCGTGAGTACGATACGGACACCATCGTGATCGACAAATCCACCCCCGAACAGGTCGCAGTACTGAAATTCATGCTTTGAAAAGAGTATATGAAAATTTACCCGAGGTGCTTTCGCACCTCGGTTTTTTGCAGAATTAAAACGAATTAAAAATCCCAAAATAAACAAATTATACACACTATACATATTGACAACCGTATATTGCGGTGCTAAAATATTGCTACAATTTTGTTACATTATAGTCTCAAATATAAACAGTTTACATAATATTCGGTTACAAAAACCGAAGCCCTGAATGCGGCTTCGGATGTTTCGCATGCAAAAGGAGACCGCCAATGACGGAAAACGAACTTAAAAAACTCGGACGCAACGATCTTTTGCAGATGCTTATCGATCAGAGCAAGGAGCTTATAGAGCTCAAGGAAAAATATTCGGAGCTTGAAAAGAAAAACGCCGAACTCAGCGAAAAGCTTGCCGATAAGCGGATAGATTTGAATAACGCCGGCTCCATCGCCGAGGCTTCCCTTCAGCTCAGCGGTATTTTCGAGGCGGCGCAGGAGGCTTGCCGCCTGTACACGGATAATATCGCAAATCTCAGCGCAAGGCAGGAAGCCGTTTGCGCAAAGAGAGAGGCGGAAAGCAGTCTCAGGGCGGGAAGGATACTTTCCGAGGCAGAGGCAAAGAGCCTTGCGCTCAAGCTTGAGACGGAGTCGCAGTGTGCTGAAATGCTGAGGACCGCGAGAGAGCAGTCGCAGGCATATTGGGACAAGGTATATGCCAAGATGCAGTCCTATTCCGCAGAGCATGCGGAGCTTAAAGAGCTTCTTTCATTTTCATTAAAGCGCAAGGATAACGATCAATGAAGCAAAAGAGACCCACCGAGGTTCCCGAACTTGAGCAGCTTGAAGCTGAGCTTAAGCGTGTGAAATACAAATCACGCTACCGCTCCGTCCTCAAAAGCACCCTGTATACGCTGATCGTCGTTGCGGCGATAGCGGTACTTGTTGCGACCATATGGCTGCCGGTTTTGCAAATATACGGTTCATCGATGTCGCCGACGCTCAACGCCGGTGATATTGTCGTGTCCGTTAAGGAGTCGGATATCAAGCAGGGCGACCTCGTTGCGTTTTATATAGGCAACAAAATACTCGTCAAACGCTGCATTGCCCTTCCGGGTCAGGTGGTGGATATTGATGAGCAGGGAAATGTATATGTTGACGGAAAGCTTTTGGATGAGCCGTACCTTGACGAAAAGTCATACGGCGACGCCAATATGGACTTTCCGTACCATGTTCCGGAGAGCAGATACTTCTGCATGGGTGACCATCGAGCGACCTCGGTGGATTCGAGACATACGGAAATAGGCTGCATTGCGGAAGAGCAGATAGTGGGAAAAATAGTGTTCAGGGTATGGCCCTTTTCGGATTTCGGTCAGGTCAGGTAGGAGAAGGCAATGAAAAATTCCACCGTACCGAACGGCGAACGGTACATTAAAAAACGGCGATTCACAAAGCGTTGGCACAAGGTTTTGCTTGTGCTTTCTTGTGTTGTCGTTTTTTGCACCACCTACGCATTGATCCTCCCCGCCATAACCCTCGAACGGCCTGCCGAACTCAGTGAGGAATCAACGGTCAGAGTCGAGGCTGTCATCGCCGCGATAGACGCTCTGCCCGATAACGATACGATAAACTTGCATCTAACGGCGCTTGAGGAGTCGGAGAATGAATCGGGCTACGACGCCTATATGATCGAGATCTCAGCCGCAGCAAGAAACGCCTATGCCGCCTACGCTGCGTTGACGGATGATGAAAAAGCCGCTGTCACGAATGCGGACAAGCTTCTTTCTCTCGACTGGCTGTACAGTGCGCAGACCTATGCCACCGAGGGAAGCCTTACGGTTTACGGTGTAAACCAGTATGCGGAACATACGGAGATTGCCGGTGCTGTCTCCTCCGTAATGGTTCGGCACGGTGCCGATCCTGCCGATGTACATAACGGTACAAACTTCAAATGGTGGACAGCCATTGTCGTTGAAGCGGATTCGGCAGGCAGGCTGTATGTAGCCAATGTCGTTTCAAATTCAAACAACAAGCTCGATATTACCGCAAGTACCGCCAAGGGCTTTGTACTGTTTACATATAATATGTCTTACACGCCGAGTGCCGGTCAGTATGTAACGGTAAACTTTGAATACATGAACACCACGGGTGTGAACACAAACGGCTACGGCACGGTAAGCTTCTCGAATTCAAGGCCCTCTGCAAAGCCGGTTAAGGACAACAAGGAAGCTCTTGACACCGTTGAAAGTGCGGATACCTTAAAGCTCATTGAGGTAAACCTCTACGACTACGGCACAAATATCAACGAAAAGTATAACTCCGACAAGAATTACCCCGGCTTCCAGCAGGATAACGGTACGACCGGAAATTATACCAAATTCGGCGAGTACGGTTTTAACTTCGGCAACAACATAACCGCCGACCTCTCGGCAGGTCACAGCAATGTAACGAATCAGGGCGGTAGGATAAACACGACCGAAAACGGAGCAAACTCCCCCATAGAAAACGCAATGTACCCGACGCTGAAGGACGGATACCCCGCTCTCATCAACGGTACGAGCCTTGACTATCTGTGGAAGGATAACATCTATGCCACGAAGATGAACACCGCAAACATAAACGGTCTCTTCATCTACCATCCCGACACCGGTGCTTACACCTTCAACAGCCGTACAAATCATGCTCAGTTTGACGCAAGCACAAACACCTTTACGCTGTATAAGCAGATAATCTCCTCAAACTTCATGATGTACCCCTTCGGCAACTTCCTGCCCTTTAACGATATTGTTCATCTCAGTGCGCAGGCAAGCACGATAGACAAAGAGTATCTCCAGATCATCGCAACCAGTGCCGCCGAAAAGTACAGTGCAGGCTACGGTAATGCGTATAACACCCTCAGCACCAGACTTACGAAGTTTATAGACCTCATGGACGATGCCCACCCCAATGGCTGGACGGCTGCCGACTGTGCCAACGAGTACTTTGAGGCGGCGGAACTGGACAAGCGCTTCACCAACGAAGAGCTTGCAAACATCTACTCCATTGACTTCGATGAGCCGACAGACTTCTACTTCGGTATGGAGATGAAGATGAACTTCATGCAGCCGAAGGACGGTCTCACCGGTCTCGACGGTAAGCAGCCGATGATATTCTACTTCACCGGTGACGACGATGTTTGGATATACATCGACGGCAAGCTGTTTTTGGATCTCTCCGGTATACACCGTCATGTAGGCGGCGAGATCGACTTTGTCAACGGCCTTGTCAAGTACTACACTCTCGATCCCACTACGGGTGATGTTGCAAAGGAGCCGTATAAGACGGTGACCTTTGAGGAGATCCTCGGCTCTAAGGACGGGCTCAATGCCAAGGGTACCTTTGAGAATTACTCGTCCCACAGCTTCAACTTCTACTACATGGAGCGCGGTGCAGGCTCCGGCGTTTGCAGGATGAACTTCAACTTCCCCCTGCTGCATCAGAACTCCATCTCCGTTTCAAAGGAGCTTGAGGTCGATGAGGGCGATGTCTCCCTGCTGGGCGATCCCGACTTTAAGTTCCAGATACTCCGTGAAAACGGCAAAGAGCTGTTCATCGGAGCGGGAAAGGAGTACACCGTACTCGATGCCTCCGGTGATGAGGTAAGAAAAGGAGTCACCGATGAAAACGGTGTCTTCACCATAAAGGCGAATCAGACCGCCGTGTTTGACGGCATAGATGAGAACGAGGGCAAGTACTTTGTCCGTGAGCTGCTGAATGCCGAATACTTTGAGCAGTACGGCAAGATCACGATAAACGGTACGAGCCAAACCAAGAATTACGACATAACCATCGGTCAGGACAGCTTTAAGGGCGTTGACAGTCCGGTTAAGGATGTTTCGGACGGCAGTACGATATTCCGTTTCGATAACCATGTCGACCTGAACAAGCTCGGCAGTCTGAGCATTCAGAAGACTGCAAATCTCTACGGCGACGATGCCGATGAAATGAGCTTTGATTTTAATGTCACGCTTGACGGAAAGCCCCTCCCCGTCGGTACAAAATATACCGTCTACGGCGAGGAGCGAAGTGTTGCGGCAGAGGGCATAATAAGCCTCAAGCCGAACGAAACGGCCGTCATAAACGGCATTCTGGCAGGTACGGGATTTGAGGTCACGGAGGTGACCGCAGGCGACTATGTCGTTACCTACAGGGTCAACGGTGAGCAGACGGAGGACAGTGCCTGCGGCACCGTTGAGGTGAAGTCCACGGCCGAGGTCGTGATAAACAACGCCGAAAAGGGTACCTCGATCGAGATACCGATAGTCAAAAACCTCGTCTCACCGGACGATAAGACGCATAAGTACAGCTTTACGCTGGTGCAGGTCACTGAGGACGGTGTGACGCCCACCGAGCCGGAGCTTAAAATGGCCCTGTCAATTGACATCAGGGACGGCCCCGTACAGGGCAGCTTCCGGATAGATTACCCGCTCAAGGGCATTGACTCGGACAGCAAGGTTTTCTATTACCGCATAAGCGAGGATGTGACCGATGAACTCGGCACGGTGACCGACGCTTCGGTCTACATCGTCGAGGTCACGGTTGCGAAATCGGGTGACGACATTACCGCCGCAGTCACCCGTGTGACAAAGGACGGCGCGGAATATGACACCGCTGCCGCACTTGAATTCACAAACCGTCTAAGCTCATATGAACTTCCCGAAACAGGCGGATCGGGAACACTGCCGTATACCGCAGGAGGGCTGCTGCTCATTGCCGTAGCTTTGCTGATGTATATAACAAAGCACAGAAAGGAGGGCAAAGCCTCCGAATAATGTGCAATTTGATCCGCAGCAAATAGTTTTTTAAAAAATAGAAAGGATAGTTAAACATGAAAAACGCAAAGAAACTTGCAGCCCTGCTGCTGACCCTCATCATGGTCTTCAGCCTTGGCGCAACCGCATTTGCCACAATGGAAGGCCCCAAAGGCGGCGGCTCCATCTCCATTGAAAACGCAGTCGTAGATGCTCGTTACGACATCTACCAGATCCTCTATCTCGAAAGCTTCAACTCTGCCACAAACTCCTATGCCTATAAGGCAAACAGCCAGT
>CAZLSN010000003.1:0-43137 GCA_964562265.1 uncultured Oscillospiraceae bacterium | reverse complement strand
TACATAATTGGTACATTTTTGGTACATTTTTTGAGGGGCAATATCCGTTATTTGCCGTCATCATAAAGGGCGTGTTTTGCAGCCTCCCAATGTTCGTGCATATCGGGCAGTTCTACGCCCTCGGCTTTGAGGATATGCTTTAAGTGTTTCGCGTGCTGCATCTCCTCATGAGCTATGTCTTTGAGGATAGAGCCGTACTCATCGTGCTTTGCCAACTCCGAGTATTTAACGACATCGTGCAACTCGTCACGCAGAGACTCTACAAGCTCAGTTTTGGTGTTATCCATTGTTTATTACCTCCTGTATGCGTTGCTCAAGTATATCTATATCTCGCTTTGTGAAAGTGAGTGTCTTTTCGGATCTGAGGATTAGCGGAATGGGTGATATAGTGATCGGAAAGCTGCCTTCATCCGCAAGAGCTGTTTTGAATGCCGTGAAAGTCGGTGCAATATCGTAGCCGCTGTCGCACTCATGCAGCAGGAACTTTGCAACACTGTTATCAAGAAGCCTATTAACAGTGTCCTCAGACTGCTGCATGAGTACAGTGGCGGCTATGATTATAGTTTTAAGGGCTTTGTCCTCAACGGCAGGAACAACATCTAAGTCGATGAAGCGGACAATCCCACCTACAAGCTGACCTTTACTAATAACCATAGCCGCTCACCTTACGCCGATGCGGTGGAAGTGGAGACGGTTACGGTAGCATCTCCCCAGCCGGGGCAAACGGAAGTGTTGGGAACAACAGTCTTGGTAAGACCTTTAAGGGTGTTGATCTGCTCCTGAATGCATCCGACCGCTGCGGTGTTAGTGCCGTTGTAAACCGCCTGTTGGAGATTGATAGCTGCCTGATCGTCCTTGTTTGCTCTGACAACGCCGGACAGCTCGATGAGCCTACTCTCAAGTTTCGAGTAAGCATCCGAAATCTTGCGATTAGTTTCGTCCTGTCCTCTCCAATAAGCAATTTCCATGTCCTTGTTAGCCATTGTCTGAGCCTGTTCAAGCTCAAAACGGTTAACGCCGGTGTTTTCACTGCAAGAGGGATTGTTCGCCGCTGCAACTGCGGCAGGATTCATCCCACCTGCAAGGAGACTACCAAGGAGGCTGAGACCAAAACCCGCTGTGCCGATAATGCCTGTGGTAAGACCAGCATTGCCTACTGCTCTGCTTGCATACTCCATGATTTACTTTCCTTTCGATAATTTAAATTAGTCAAGCCGTGCGCACTCGTCTTGCTGCTTAAATTATCGCAAAAAAACAGACAGGCAACCTGTCTGTTACCTGTCCGTTTGCTGCCGTTAATCTGTCACGACATAGGATATTTTGTCTTTGATTGAGCGGATGCGGCGGTTTACTGTCTCCTCGCTGCAATTTTGCAGCAAGGAGATTTGTTTTATTGACCGTCCGCTTGCACGGTGATTGAGTATTTCCGTTTCCTCAATCGTAAAGCCGCACTCGGCAATCAACTGTTCCCTGATCGCCGTCGGAAATTGGAGTTTCGTTTTCTTGCCCTTTATACTCATGTCCGCAAGGCTGTCTATACTTACCGCCTCCTATCAATGCATCGTAGATTTCGCCTACGACATTTTCCGATTTCTCATTTATGCCGTATGCACGGCAAAACTCTTTGACGGTTGCAGTCACGCCAATACCTCCATATTTGTACAAGGGTTCTGCGACTACCTCCAATGGTAGTCATTTTTGTATGTCGGGAACATGATCTCATAAAGCTTGCTCTTCTGCTGTCTGCTTATGCCGAGAGAATCAATGTATTTGCAAACAGCTTCTTTGCCTCTTTTGCCGGAAAGCCCTTGCCTTGCGATAATGTATGTGGATACATCGCCAAAATCCTCTGCTTTTTCGACCCATGTCGGCACTTCGTAATCACTGCTAATGCCTCGTTTGGCAATAGCAGTAGCGTAACTATATGCGTCTCGTATAACCTCTGCTTTGTCTGCGTCTTTGAGATCGCTGTACTCCTTGTTACTTGTAACCGCACTGACAGTTTCAAGCTTGAGTTGTCCGGCTTTTTGAGTGAGCTTTTCGTACTGCTCGGCGGTGAGATATTCACCGTTGACCTGTTCGCTTTGGCTCGGCTTCTTCGGGTACATTCCGCTTTCGCCAAGCTCGGCAAGGCGTGCAAGCTCCGTTTCAACATCTTCAACAAGTGCTTCGTTGACATAGGCAGGGTTGATAAAATTGTTTGCAATGCGTTCAAAGATCGAGCCTGTTTCTTGCGGTCTGCCCCATGCGTCGTAATAGTCGATTTGCTGGTACTCTGCAAAAGGCAACTTATTAAACGCTTTGCCAAGAGCATATTGTATCTCTGTAGGCACATCGCTGTTGCGGTCGATAAATGTACTTTGCCGTGCATCCTCGCCAGCTCGCTCTATCTGACCGCCGAGAGTGGGCAGAAACTGAGTAATGTAGCTTGTCGCTGCTTGTATGGCGGCAGCACTCAATTTGTTGTCGGCAGTAGATATGGTATCAAGCATAGAGTTAATGCCGCTCAGCATCGACATTTCCGTGATCGGCTCTGCCAAGTTAAGCAACGACTCGCCAAACGCCCAAAAGCTGGCATCGTCAGCATCCTTAAAAAAGCTGTTGTAAATCTCTACGCCAACAAACACGGGTAATGCTTCGGGGGCAAGCCAGTCGAGCGTAATGTTGGCATCACCGATATTGACAGAATATGCTTGCTCACGGTCAAGCTTGCTCTTTTCGTCATCGTCGTTGCCACCGACAAGCACCATTTCCCGAGCAAGCACAAGCCCTAAGTATACAAGCCCTGTGCCTGTAAGTCCGGCGCTCAAGCGTGACATAAGTTCCGCTCCGCTTATCTCTCCTTTGCGGACTTGATACGCTCCTGTTATTGCTCCCAAAAGCCCTAAAGGTGAGTATTCCGTTGCTCTAACAAGCAAATTGGCAGGTGTTTTTTTGTACGGCAACTCGCCTTCAAGCAGCATATAGGCTGCTGTGTTTGCCGCTTTTTCTGTAACTGTTGCGTCAACATCAGGCGGTTTTATTCTGAGCTTCGCAAGTCCCCTTGAAATTACATTGTCGTCACGATAAGTTTTTTTCCGTGCTTCTTCGATAGCGTATGTTTGCGCTGCTGCCATACGCTCATCCTTGCCGTGATTCTCAACATACTCGTTAGCAGATATACCATTTGCTTTAAGGTAGCCTGCAAGGGCTACGGCATAAGCTGGTTGTGCAAATGCACGGTCTTCAAACTCAAGGGCGTTTGTGTTTGCTCGTCCAAGCGTCTCTATCGGATTTTGTATGGTCTTCCCGAAAACATCCAAATCTTTGAAGTTTTTGCGGTGCTTGTCAATATCGCCTGTTCGGGGATCTACATACTTGCCTGTTGACATTATATTGTCTTGGGCAGCAAGGTAATCTTTCCAGCTTACGGCTAACAAGGCTCTATCGTTCGGGTTTGCCGCATTTAAAAACGCCTTTGTGCGTTTAAACTCGCCATGCGTAGCAAGGCTCATAATAGTTTCGCCGCCTGTCGCGATTATATCGGAAAATACCCATACGGGTACAAAGCCTAAGTTGCCGACTATGTTACGAATATGAGTTCGGGGATTACCAAGCATAAACAAATAGCGTATTGCGTCAAGCTTATCACGCCAAGACGACGGTAGTTGCTTTGCTATTTCCTTTGCGACAACATTCCATGCTTCGTTTATTGCTGCTTCGTCTCTGCTCTCAAGTGCTTTATAGTAGTTTTCAAGTGAATTTTCGTCGATTTCGATCTCTTGCGTCATCCTGTACTTTTGCTTTGTGTAGCTTAATACGCTGTCAATGCCTTTGACAGCGGCGTACAATTGGCAATCGGGCGTGAGCTGTTGCAATATCTTCATCGCTTGCACGGTTTGTGCTGCACTTGTGGCAGCTTTTTGAACATAGCTGAGTATATCTATCGCCTCAAGATAGTTTCCGCTTGTGACCGCATTGTTATACAGCAGCAGACCTTTTGTAACAAGCACCTTGCCCGTCTTGCCCTTTTTCACCTCCGATTTAAAGTTTGTTAACGAATCGTTCCAACCGTCACCCTTGATTTGCTTTTCGGCTGCTTGCTTTGCCTTGTCGTCCGTTATCTCAGCATATGATAATTTGCCTGTGCGTTCGTTTTCGAGCAATGAGTTATGTATTGCCTCCGGCGTTACTATGCTGTTGAGGGCGTTTGAAGCTACACGGCTTATGTGCTGGTCGTACATATCGTACTTTGGAGTCTGCCATGCGACCGCTCCATTTTCTTCAAGACGCTCCTCCTGAGTTCGACTTACATCATAGAAGCCCGAATCACCATGTTTTTCTTGCACATCGGAAAACCACTCTCTGATTTGCGGTGCTATTTTTGCTTCAGTAAAACCAATAGTAGCAGCACCGAGACCGTTCGCGGCATCTTGCACATAAGGGTAATTGACAAGTCTTGTCGGGGCTGATTTAAGTTCCGCTAAATCTGCTTCTGCATCCGAAAGCTCTTGCTCGATGTTCTTCTTCTCTTCTCGATATTGGCTGTCATACAATTTCCCTTTCTCACGCATCCGCTCAAGTGATTGCAAGTTTTCTTTTGCATAATCAACACGGCTTTGTGCAAGGCGTAATTGTTCTTCATAGGTCAAATCGTTAAGATTGTTTTTTGCGTAGTATTCTGCTCGGCGTTGTTGATTTGTCTGTGCATCTGCAATGCTTATATTGCCGTCAGACGATATAGCGGAATCAACGGCGGCGGTCACGCTTGCCTCGGTAGTGTTGACCGTGCCTGTGCTTTGCAAATCTTTTAGGGCTTGAGTTAACGCTGCCTTTGTTCCCTGCTTTGATCTTGCAATCATCGCTTGTGCGGCGGCATAGTTGCTGCTCGCTCCATTGGCTGTGGCACCCTGATTTACACCTTGCCACGCTGCGTTTTTCCCGCTTTGCTCTAAGTGCCGCAGTCGCCAATCATTCATCTCCTGAGACTGTTGGAAATTCATCTGAGTGTTGCCGAGTCTGTTAAGCTGCTTTTCCCTGACGGCTTCCCTTATGTTAGATATGTTTGCCGCTTTCTCTGCTGCCATACTTGCGCCGCCGCCGAGAAGTCCAATAAAGCTACCCAACAACCCGTCATACAACACATCTTCTATGTCGATTTCGTAAGAGTCAGTTAGCCCAAAAGCATAATCTATGCCGGCTTGCCCGAAGTCAGCAACGACTTCTTCAACGCCCTCTCCTAATCCTGCGCTTATGAGCTTGCCGAAAGCGGATGAGGAAAATTTAGAGACGAATTGTCCCGCTTCCGTTTCTGCTAAACGGCTTGTGAGTTTGCTCGCTGCTTTTTGAGCGAAGCCGCTACCATATGCGATTTTTAAGCCGGAGAACATTCTCTCGGTGAACACTTCTATTGCCGCAGTTGCAAGGCCGTAGAGTTGTTGCTCACCATCTTCCAGCCCCAAAGAACGAGCGGCCATTTCACCTTGTTCGTAAGCTCTAATGCCTAATGACGCAAGGCCACCATACGGGACTAAGTAATTAAGCATAGCGTCAAACGCAACATCCGAAGTGACTACCGCTGCATCCAGCAGGAATTTTTCGACATCGCTTTTGCCGTCTTTGATTGATTCCAGACCTATGTTGGCACTGCGATACAGCATATCTGCTTTAGCTTCTAACTCGTCGGCGGCCGGTATGCTGAGAATATCCGAAATGCCAGAACCGAGATTCCACAAGGTAGCTCCTGCTCGGTTGAGCAGCATCTCTGTGAATGTCATAGATGCAGCTCGTGTATTGGCGTACACTTGTGCGTCTACAAATTTAAGCATTTCCCGATACACTTCTTCGTCAGCTTTGGCTTGCTCCGTTGTACGGGTCGCAAGATACCGTGTTACTTCGTCTTCGGTGTAGCCGTTATAAAAAAGCCGAGAGATAGTGTACGATTTTTCGCCTCCGGCAAAAACATTATGCTCGGTTATGTACTGCTGACTTGCTGCAAAACGAGCTATAAGATCGTCCTCGTCAATTACTCCCAACGATAATTGAGCTAAAGTCTTTTCTTCGGGTGTGCCGTTAGCTGCGTAATACTCAAGCTGTTCGGTTTTCAGTGTTTTGTATGTATCGTAATTGGTCTTGAAAGAAGTATTGAGTATATAATTTGCAATTAGTGTTTTCGCTTCGCCAACAGTTTGAGGGATAGCAACAGGCGCATTGCCATACATAGCCCTAACGACTTTTTGTATGCTTGCAGCGTCAACAGGTTCGTTACCATCAATTGCGCCTAACTCCAAAGCAGTTATCTTGGGCTTGTTCCATGCTCCGACTTGCGTACCAAGCAAAAGCAGCTTGCCGCTTTGGTCTTCGTTAATCATACCATTTTGCAAAGCCGAGAGAATGTATATTTGCCGCTCTTCCGCACTTTTAAGATTAAGCATATTGTCGAGTACAAGAGTGGCGGCGTTGCCTTTGTTCTTGCCCTCTCCGCTTCCTGTGACATTGCTCAAGGCAGATTTGATTAAGGCCGTAGCCGATCTCGCTTGATCTTTTGCGCCCTGCACCGCCGTAGCTGCTTTTGCGGCTTTCGCCGCTGCTTGCTGCCGTGCCTTTTGAAACAAGCCGTTAACATAGTCAATGTCATAACCGCTCTTGGTTATAGTCTCCTCATCAGGCATCACACCAGCAGCAACAAGCTTATCTACTTGCTTTTGTGCAATGTTGCGGTCAGTTTTAAATTCTGTGTAAAGCTGATTTGCGGTGTTATAATCCGCATTGGCAATCGCACTTTGAACTGCTGCTTTTGTCTGAGTTTCCGCTGCCTGTCTCGCTGTCTCAATATCACGCCTTGCGTTCTCCTGCGCAATGTCTAAATCATAAGCGTTGCCACGAAGTGTGTTTTCCTGCGACAATGCAGCCTGTGAGCCTCGCTCAGTATTAAGCCTGTTGGCTTCCAACGCTGCGTCAGTCTCATTCTTGCGACGGTTGTTGTCGTCGAACATCTGCCGCATGATTTCACCAAAAGCCGTGTTTGAGTCTGCTTGTGCGGCATCATAAGACGCTTGGTTGTCTGCAAGCACTTGGTTGTATGCCGCTTGTTGCTTTGCTTTGGTTTCCTCGTTTTGCCTTTTAATGTATTCGTCCATAAACTACCTCGTCATAGCCGTGTAAAGTCTATTGACATAATCGTTAGTATAGCCGCTTTGAGATATAAGATTTTGCGACGGCATGACACCTGCCGACAAAAGCCTGTCAACCTGTTCTCTCGCAAGGTCACGCCCCTCCTTGTACTCGGAGAACATAGCGTTAGCCTTGTCGAAATCGCTGTCGGAGATTGCAGATTGCACATTGTTTTTATACGCCGCTTCAAGCTCCGCTCTTTGCAATGCAAGGTCAGACCTCGCATCGGCTTCTTGCTGCATGAGGTTCGCCATGTCCTTAGATGCAGCGTTGCTGCGGGCAAGGTTGGCTTGCCCGACAGCTCCGCTATTTAGACCGCTGGCGGCGTTGCGTTCGTTCATGTTGAGTTTTGCTGTGCCCTCTGCTCCGGCAAGGCTGCGTTTTGCGTCGTAGTATTCCTGCGGTAGCTCCGCTTCTGCTTTGTCGAGCTTGCCTACATTCTGCTTGTAGGCACTCTCAAGCCCTGCAAGCGTTGCTTTCCGCTTGTTTTCATACATCGAATTTATGTATTCTTCCGCTGTTGCCATTACACCGCCTCCGTTCTGTTTGCTGCGTTACTTCGCCTGTCTCTCATGCTGAGTGCCGAAGTAAAACGCTATCACCATGAGAGTAACATTGTTGACCGCATCGGCATTGACCGTGCCTGTGATAGCAAGATATGCCCATACGACAAGCACGATGAGGGTAACTATTGTTTTAACTTTGATTAAGTTAGCTATGTTTTTGAGCATTGTTTGTTATTCCTCCTTATCTGTGAGCCTTTTTGTTGATAAACTTGTCCAACTTATCCTTCGCAACAGGAACGGCGTGATTAGCTCCGAGCTGCTGTAGACCGTCGAGACAAGCGGAGAGGGCAAACACGATGAGCGTCCGCTCCTCCTTGCTCTCGGCAATGTCAGCCTCGATAGCTGTCATCCTTGCGTCCTGTTCGTCTTGATGACGCACCCAATTATGTATCTTGTTATAATAGCCCACGAGGGCGATTACAGCAGCAGCAAGAGCCGCCGCCGATATAATCCACTGTGCTATGCTATCCACTTACTCGACCTCCACTGAAAGCTTTAGATTCCTCTTAAACTCCTCAAACAGTGCATCTTTGTCAATGTCGGGAATCGCCGCAATCATAGCCTTGCACATCCTGAGATTGATAATCATGCAGCGGAGCATATCTTCGGTAACACCAAGTCCACGCTCGTCACCGTAGCCGTTGAAGCCAAGCTGTATAAGCTCCTCTGTTTCGGCTCTGTATCCCTGCGGCACATCGTCAATAGTCTTGTATCTCGTCATCTCGTCGTCCTCCTCGGCATAGTAAGGTCTGCCGAACCCATATAATTTGCTATAATTGAGCGGATACCACCGTTCACTTACTGCATTATCGGCGTTGCCCTCAATGGTGGCGAAGCCATCGGCATATACCGCCGTGACAATGCCTGTGTGACACGGTTTGCCGTCGCTGCCCGATTTGAAGAACTGGTCTCCAACTTCGGGCTTTGAAAACATTCTGTTTGCGTTTTTGTAATATCTCGCCCAAGAAATGCACCCTGCGGCATAATCGCCGGTTATGCAAAGCACACGCTTCGCCTCGTCATTGCCGAGAAGCTTCCAAAAGCACCACGCCACGAAGCTCGTACACCACTCATAGCCCTGCTTGTGATTATTCCAGAACTCCGCTTCGTCAAGCTCTGCCTGAAACATTGTATAGTTCCCTCGACCGGCATTGTCCGCAAAGCTGTACAAGTCCTTATTGCTCGCTTTCTCCCTGTAGCCGACATATCTTCTCGCAAGGCTTATCACCTCACTTGCTGTCACGCTCATCGTCTAATCCTCCTCCAGCAGTCCGCTGTAATCCTTGTCATCGTCCATTCTTTCACCCATTCTCCGCAATGACGGCTTTCACAAACTCCTCAAGCCCAACCACCGAGCTTGCTTTGACCTTGACCGAATCCGCCAAGAAGCCCGCCTGTGAATAAGTTATCTCCTCATTGACGGTAACGGCGGGGTCTGCACTAAGCGTCGAGGTATCGACCGAAAGCCTGAAATACGCCGCATTGGTATTTACGATACGGAACGAGCAGCCGTCTGATGTTGCGGTGTAGCTGTCGATGTTGTAGTAAGAGCCGTTTGTAACGACAAGGCTCTGATTGACATGGGCAAGCTTCGTGTGATCCGCTTTAAAAAGATAAACCTTTGCGGCACCTGCGGTGTTCGTGGCAAGGGATATGCCCTTGAGCCTTATAACATCATTCGCTGCACACGGTATATAGCCTGTTATGGTGTTGCCGCTGTAATCAACGATCGTTGCGCCGTCGGCATCCGCAAGTCTCTTTCCGTTCTGATAGCCTATGGTGTTAAACACAGTACCGTCCGTATTGGCAGCGGTAGAGAGCTTATTCGTAAAGTTTGCAAGCAAGCTCGTCTGAAACAGTGCGTCGAACGCATCCTTTTGCAGCAGCTCCTTGTTTGAGGTGCCGTTATAGAAATACGGAGTCAGACCGTCGGAGCTGGGCTTAAACCAGCGGGTGAACGGCTCCTGCAAGATCGTCATCTTCTCAAGATTCGACGGCGTATCGGTGTAGATGAGAGAACGAATGTCATAGCTCGTCTCGTAATACAGGTAGTCGCTGAGTATCGTACCGCTGCAATTGCCGACCATGGCGATATGCTGATACTGACCGCCACTTGTCCAAAGGGTGTTCGCAGCATTCCAGTCCCATACCCTTGTTGCCGAAAGATCGGTGTTGCGGCTGCGGATGAGCTGTATACCGTGCTTTGCGTAGGCGACGCTCTGATTATCGGTAGTGAGCGCAGCCCTCGGCTGAATGGTTGCGGTTATGTAGTTGTTGTTGCAGTCCTCAAGGCAAATGCCGATCTCGCAGCTATCGATTACCGCCTCAAGGTGCATGTCATGATTCCAACCGTTTGATACCGCTTTTGCGTGGATGCCGTAGGAAAACGCACCCGCAATGCGGAGACCGGAGAAGTTAAGCCCCCAGATGAAGGTCGAAGTTGCGCTGCCGTCTGCCTCGATGTAGACCGCCTTGCCGCTGCAAGTGCCGTCAACGGAGTAATGGAAGCCTCGGCTGTCGGGCTTTGTGATATTTAGATCTGTCAGATACCGTGCGGGCTTCCACTGCGGTGTCCAGCGGGTGAAGGGCGGAACATCGGTGAGGGATGTGACCGCAGCGGAGGACACATAAACGGCGTTGCCGGTGAAGGCGTAAGGCACAACAACAGTTGCGTGATTACCGCAGAGACAGGACGATATGCCGAGCGCAATGCAGTTGCCGCTTGTCTGGGTGAAGTTTAAGACGGCATCGGGTGCAAGCTCTAATCTGCACCCTGCACGGACGGTGAGAGTGCCGCTGAGCTTATAGGTTCCTGCGGGGATGTAGACATATTTGTTATTAGCAAGCGCCGACTGCACCGCCGTTGTGTCGTCGGTCGTACCATCGCCCAAAGCACCGTAAAACTGCGGCATGGCATAGGGGAAGATGATAGACTTCGCTGCCGAGCCGTTATAGCTCTGCTCCGTAGCCCCGCCTTTTACCGTGAGTGCGTTCGGGTTGGGAAGTGAGGACGGGACGGTGGGGATGTCTATCGCATCGACCTCATCGCACAGCTTGTCTATCCTGTTTCCGAGACGCATCCACACGGGCAGACTCGGATCGGCACCGACACTGCCTGTGGGATCTGCGCCCTTACAGACTCGACCGAGGGACGCATAGATCGTGGGGATGGCAAGGCTTCCGTCGGCGCTCAGTCCGTACACACCGACAAAAAGCTCCTCGCCCTCATGCTCAAGGCACTCAAAGGGAATGGTGCAGACGCCGTTTTCCCATGCGTCCTCGGGTACATCCAGCACCGTACCGCCGCAGCGGAATACTGCGGTTTTCAAAAGCTCATCCCATACACGGTCGAAGAAGAAGGCGACCCTTGCGCCGACCATTCCGACCGTGAACAGCTCTCTTTCCGCGGCAAAGGCGTTTGCCCTGCCGATTTTTACTTTTGTCATATTGACCTCCTCGCTTTATCTGTCCTTTTTCTCGGCCGACTCCCGTACCGTGGCAAGCATCTTGCCAAGCCATGAGGGTATGGGGGCACCGAGCTTTGCGGCATTTTCGGTGATGCTGCCGAGTTCGGTGAATATATACCACACGGCGACCACGGGAGTGGCAAGCACCGGGTAGTCAAAGGGCAGGGCTATCGCATTGCCGCCGATGACCTGCGACAGCGCAAGGTCGCAAAGCGCGGCAACGAGCAGGGCAATAAGCTCACCGAGCTTGTGCCAAAGTCCCTGCCTTGCGGCCTTGCTGCTCCACCGACCGTGATACATCGCAGCCCATGTGCCGGTGAGGTAGTCAAGCAGCATGCAAAAGAGCATGATGAGTATCAGCCAGCCCACCCAGCCGATGACCGCGCCCACAGCAGCGACCGCCGCCGAAATGAATGCACGGAGCTCCGTTATCTTATCGGGTTTATCCATTTTTCTTTTTCTCCTTTTCGGATATTCTGTATTCTATGAGAGCAAACTGCTCACGGGTGAGGGGATCCTTCCAGCCGAAGCTTCCATCCTTATAGCCCCGCATGAGACCTTCCGACACCGCCCACGCCTTGGCGTCTTCAAGCTCATCGCCGCCGTATGAATATACTGCACCGGCACCCTTGCATATGCCGCGGCATATCGCCTCGGCGATGGCGTCGGTGTTCTCGATTATCCACAATGCCCCTTCCGGATCATCGTGGAACTCGGCCTCGATGTAGATGCATTTTGCGGCGGTTTTGCGGATCTCCGCAAAATTTGCCGTGCGCACCCCGTAGCTTTCGTCGGCTGCGGTGATAGCGGACAGCTCATCGTAAACGGGCTTTGCGAATTTGAGTCTTGCCTCGTCGAGCTTTGATACGAAAACGACGCAGCCCTTGCCGCCTCCTGCATTGGTGTGGATGCACACATGCAGGTCTGCGCCCCAATCGTTCGACTGCGCTATCGCGTCGCTTGTGTGCAGGCTTTCATCGGCCCTCTTCACCTCAAAGCCGCAGCTGGTGAGTGCCGCCTCGCAGGACTTTGCTATGCGGTGGCACTGCTCCTTTTCGTCGGTATCCCCCGCAGTGTATTTGTTGTAGCTTTGCTGCGAGGGCGAAAGATATATTTTCATAGCTTCCTCCGTCATGTTTATTCCCCTCCGTAATTTGAGGGTATACGCTCCGCACTTGTATGCTCGGGTGCAAACCGTCACTGCATTATATGCACGGTAATTTGCTCTTGACAGGCAGTGCGTCTTGGGGGTAATCTGAAATATAATACAGAGGTGTGAGCAATGAATGAGACAGAGTATAGATATGTGACGGTTTCCGATGCCGGGGAGATAGCGGAGATATACCGCTATTATGTGGAGAACACGGCGGTAAGCTTTGAATATACCGCACCCGATGCTGCGGAAATTGCACGGCGCATTGAAAAGACAGTAGAGACATATCCCTACATTGCCGCAGTCAAAAACGGAAGGATCATAGGCTACGCCTATGCCGGACGCTACGGTGAACGAAAGGCGTTCGACAGATCGGCGGAGCTGAGTATTTACATCGACAGGGCAGAGCATGGAGCGGGGATAGGCAAAAGACTTTACGGGCTTATTGAAGCGGAGCTTAAAGTGCAGGGCGTGATCAACGCCTATGCCTGCATAACAAGTCCCTCCGACGGCAGAAGCGATCCATATGTTACCGACGGCAGCATCCGCTTCCACGAAAAACTCGGTTACGGGGAAGTGGGCAGACAACACCGCTGCGGCTTCAAATTCGGCGGCTGGTACGATACGATATGGATGGAGAAGTTTCTCGGTGAGCATACGGACGATCCCGCTCCGCTTGCGCCGACGAAGCACGATATGCTATGAAAGAGATGTCCGAGGTAAAAAAATCGGCACTGTGTGCCATCTGCATTGCGCTGTGCTGCGTGCTTCCGCTTGCGACACACGGCATTCAGGATGCGGCGAAGGTGCTGTGTCCGATGCATATACCTGCGTTTTTGTGCGGTCTTGTCTGCGGCTGGCAGTACGGTCTGTTCTGCGGTCTGGCAGGGCCTGCGCTGTCCTGCCTCCTGACCTCGATGCCCGCAGCGGCTTATCTGCCGTCAATGATGGTGGAGCTTGCGATCTACGGTGCGGTGTCGGGGCTTTTGATGCGCCATGTACGCACAGGCAGCACCTATGCCGATCTGTACATCAGTCAGATAACGGCGATGCTCCTCGGCAGAGTGCTGTCGGGAGTATCGAAGACCTACATTTTCATGAGCGGGGAATACGGTATGCAGGCATGGATAGCGGGCAGCGTACTGGAAAGTCTGCCCGGTACGATATTGCAGCTCGTGTTCATACCGAGTATAGTTTTCGCGCTCATGCGGGCGCACCTTATTCCCGAACGATACGAAAGAAATAGAGCATGATAAAAGAACTCAAACCGCAAATAGCTCAGGTGTGGCGACTGAGCCTCCCCGCGATACTGACACAGATAACGACCATTGCGATGCAGTACATTGACTCCGCAATGGTCGGTGCCTTGGGTGCGAACGCATCGGCGGCGATAGGACTTGTTTCCACAACGACATGGCTCATAAACGGCACGACATATGCGATGTCTGCCGGCTTCTCAGTTCAGGTCGCCCATCACATAGGCGCAAGGGACGATGCGGAGGCACGCAATGTTGTGAGGCACGGACTGCTCACAGCCCTGTGCGTGTCTTTGATCCTCTGCGCCGTTTCGATGCTCATATCGGAGCCGCTGCCGCATTGGCTCGGCGGAAAAGCGGCGATACGGGGCGATGCCACGCTCTACTTCATGACCTTTGCCGCAATGCTGCCCTTTTCGCAGATAAACTCCATGTGTTCGTCGTTTTTACAGTGCAGCGGCGACATGATAACACCCAGCATATTAAACGCCGCCATGTGCGTTTTGGATGTCATATTCAACATGATCTTCATCCCCATATACGGTGTCCTCGGAGCAGGCATAGGAACTGCCCTTGCCTGCTGCGTCGTAAGCCTTGCAATGACATGGTGCTGCTGCGTGAGGAACCGTTCGCTCAGACTTCCGCACTCGGAGAAGGGACATTTCGACGGCGGCATACTAAAAAAGGCGTTTAAGATCGGCGCACCCGTTGCGGTGCAGGAGATAGCGATGAACGGCGCAATGGTCGCTTCGACCGTCATAATCGCACCCCTCGGCACCCGTGCCATAGCCGCAAACTCCTTTGCCGTCACCGCAGAGAGCCTTTGCTATATGCCGGGCTACGGCATAGGTGCTGCTGCGACAACGCTTGTCGGCAGAAGCTTCGGAGCGGGAGATGCGGTCGAGGCAAAGCGCTTCGGCAATATCTGTATTGCCATGGGTGCTGCGTTCATGGGACTTACGGGGCTTCTTATGATGCTCCTTTGCCCTTATGTGTTCATGCTTCTCACCCCCGATCTTGCGGTCAGGGAGCTTGCCGCCGAGGTGCTTAGAATAGAGCTGTTTGCAGAACCCCTCTTCGGTGTGTCGATAGTCGCTGCCGGAGCCTTGAGAGGCACGGGCGACACTTTGGTGCCGAGTATCATGAATCTGTGCAGCATATGGATAGTGCGTCTGGGTCTTGCACTGCTGCTTGTCGGCTCTCTGGGACTCCACGGCATGTGGATAGCAATGGCGGTCGAGCTTTGCGTCAGAGGGCTGCTCCTGCTGTACCGCCAGAAAACATCGAAGTTTTACGATAAATGCAGGAAAAGCAATGCATAACATTATAAAAAATTACCGCAAAGCGGTAATTTTTTATATCAATTTAATTCCGTTTGTGATATAATACTAAATTATTTATTACAGCAAAGGAGAATCCCATGACCACGGAGATAATCATTGCGCTGAGCATATTTGTTCTTGCGTTTATCATGTTCATTATTAACAAGATACCCGCCGGTCTTACCGCTGTTTTGGCAGCACTCTTGATGGCTGTGACGGGCATCATATCGCCGAGCGATCTGGTTTCCAGCTTCGGCACGGATACGGTCATAATGGTCGCATCATGCATCATCCTCGGCAACGCCATGTTTGAAACCGGCACGGCGAACACCATAGGTGAGTTTCTGATAAACCGCTCCTCCAAGTCCGAGAGCAAGCTCCTCATCGTCCTCATCCTCGTTGCCGGCATACTCTCCGCCTTCCTCAGCAATACTGCGGTCGTTGCCATGTTCATCCCGCTGCTTGCCGCAACGAGTGCCAAATCCGGCGGTGCCATAACCCAGAAGGATACATATATGGCAGTCGGTATAGCATCTGTCGTCGGCGGCGTCTGCACCCTCGCAGGCTCCTCGCCTCAGATGGTCGCACAGGGCATACTCTCCGCCAGCGAAGGCGTCCGCACCCTCACCTTCTGGGAGCTTGGCAAGATCGGTCTGCCTCTGCTTGTTCTGCTTGTCTTGTACTTCCAGATAATCGGCGAACCCATCCAGCGCCGCATCTTTAAGGATGACGGTCATAAGCTCAGCGAGGTCGAAACTCTCCACCATCACGATAAGCCCAAGAGCAAGCAGATAATCATGTGCATTCTGCTCGTGCTGTGCGTCATCGGCTTCAGCAGCGGCATACTCACCCTCGGCGTCGTTGCCGCCATCGCAGCGGCACTGTGCATGCTCACCGGCTGCATAAGCTTCGACCGTGCCTTCGAGACAATGGACTGGAACACCGTCATGATGCTTGCCGGTGCGACTGCGATCTCCGCGGGTCTCAATAACAGCGGACTCATAGCCTTTGCCTCCAACGGCATCACTCAGATCTTCGGCGGCGATTCCGCAAGCCCCGTTGTCCTGCTGTGCGTCATCCTTGTGTTCTGCGCCGTTATATCGAACTTCATGTCCAACACCGCAGTCACAGCGGCCTTCGTCCCCCTCGGCATCTCCGTTGCGCAGGGTCTCGGCGTTGACGCCATCCCCTTTGTCATTGCGGTAATCATAGGCTCCAACCTCGCCTTTGCGACCCCCATCTCCACGCCGCCTATGACCATGACAATGACCGCGGGCTACAAGTTCAAGGATTATACCCTTGTCGGCGGACTGTTTAACCTCATCTCCGTCATCGTTGCCTGCATCCTCATCCCGATACTTTATCCGTTCTATTGACAGCAAACGCCGCAGATAGATAATGCGGCCGCAATAATAAAGCAGACAATGCTCCGAAAACGAGCGTTGCCTGCTTTTTTGCTGCAAAGGAACTTGCGGATCCTGTTGCCGCACCCAATTAGACTCCGTAAGGGGCGGGGGGACGGAAAGCCGGGCTTTCCGAATGAGATTTTCCCTTGCGGCATATTGAGGTGGGGCTTCCCCCCGATTTATACCCGTCCCCTGCGATGGGGCTTTGGTTCCGGCAACAATCTGCGCAAGGCGCACATGAGGGCGGTTTTTACCCGCATCCTTAATTCCTATAAACGCACTTGGAAATCATGCACAAAATGGCAGGTTAGCACAGGCTAACTAATTGTGCAATGCTCCGAACTTGTCAAAGTCGCTTGACTTTGGTGGTATTTATGTTATTATACACATGAAGTTAGCGGGAGCTAACTAACTTTTAAGGGCAACAGTTAGCATAGGCTAACAAATGTGAGGTGGGTGAATATGATGCCTTTGACATTGGCGAACATTGGCGAGGACAACACCGTAAAGCGCATTGCGGGAAAGCCCGAGGTCAAGAAGCATCTTGAGAATCTCGGATTCACCGTTGGCAGCAATGTCACGATTTTAAATGCGATCGGCGAAAATGTCATCGTCAAGGTAAAGGAAGCCAGAGTGGCGATAAGTGCCGAGATGGCTCAAAAAATATATGTGTGAGGAGCAAATAGGAAATGAAAACTTTGAAGGATGTTAAGGTCGGTGAGACCGTTACCGTAAAGAAGCTCCATGGCGAAGGCGCAGTTAAGCGCCGCATCATGGACATGGGCGTGACTAAGGGCGTTGAGCTCCATGTCCGCAAGGTCGCTCCTCTGGGCGATCCCGTAGAGCTGACGGTCAGAGGCTATGAACTCTCACTGCGCAAGGCAGACGCTGAAATGATCGAGGTAGAATAAGATGAATAAAGAAATCAAGATAGCCCTTGCGGGCAACCCCAACAGCGGTAAAACAACACTGTTCAATGCATTGACCGGTTCCGCCCGGTTTGTAGGTAACTGGCCGGGTGTAACTGTTGAAAAGAAGGAAGGCAAGCTTAAAAAGTTCTCAGGGGTGACTGTTGTTGACCTTCCCGGTATTTACTCCCTCTCTCCCTATACTCTCGAGGAGGTCGTAGCGAGAAACTTCCTCCTCGGAGAGAGACCCGATGCGATACTCAATATCGTTGACGGCACCAATCTCGAAAGAAACCTTTATCTCACGACTCAGCTCACCGAGCTCGGAATCCCCGTCGTCGTGGCGATAAACATGACAGACCTCGTCCGCAAAAACGGCGATGTTATAAATGTAAAAGAGCTTTCCAGACAGCTCGGCTGCAAGGTAGTCGAGATCTCCGCACTCAAGGGCAGCGGCATTGAGGAAGCAGCCGCCGCTGCTGTTGAGGCGGCAAAAAGCGGCAAGACCGTTCCCCGGCACTCCTTCTCCGGCGTTGTGGAGCATGCACTTGCCCACATCGAGGAGGCAGTACTGCATGAGATGCCCGAGGAGAGACAGCGCTGGTACGCAGTCAAGATCTTCGAGCACGACGAAAAGGTGCTTGCGGAGCTCAATATCGATCCCAAGGTGATGGCTCACATCTCTGCCGACATCGAAGCGGCGGAGAAGGAATACGACGACGATGCCGAAAGCATCATCACCGGTGAGCGTTACCTCTACATAGCCTCGGTGATCAAGTCCTGCTACAAGAAGAAAAATGCAGGCAAGCTCACCGCCTCCGACAAGATAGACAAGGTCGTCACCAACTGCTGGGCGGCGATCCCCATCTTCGCTGCGATCATGTTCCTCGTCTACTGGGTCGCAATGGGCCCCTTCGGCAGCTTCCTCACCGACTGGACAAACGACGTATTCGGCGGCGAATTCCTTCAGGGCAACGCTCAGGCTCTCATGGAGAGCTGGGGTGCGGCCGATTGGCTGACCGGTCTCGTTGTTGACGGTATCATCGGCGGTGTCGGTGCCGTTCTCGGCTTCGTGCCTCAGATGCTTGTTCTGTTCCTCATGCTCTGCATCCTCGAGGATGTCGGCTACATGGCTCGTGTTGCGTTTATCCTCGACAGAGTTTTCCGCAAGTTCGGTCTTTCCGGCAAGAGCTTCATCCCCATGCTCGTCGGCACCGGCTGCGGTGTCCCCGGCATCATGGCATCCCGTACCATCGAAAACGAGCGTGACCGTCGTATGACCGTCATGACCACCTGCTTTGTACCCTGCGGCGCAAAGATGCCCATCATCGCATTGTTTGCCGGTGCCCTCTTTGAGGACAGTGCGATAGTTGCGGTATCCTGCTACTTCATCGGTGTTGCAGCTATCGTTATCTCCGGCGTTATGCTTAAAAAGACCAAGCCCTTCCTCGGTGAGCCTGCTCCCTTCGTTATGGAGCTGCCTGCATACCATGTCCCCGCCGTGGGCAATGTCCTTCGCGGTACCTGGGAGCGTGGCTGGAGCTTCATCAAGAAGGCCGGCACCGTGATCCTACTCTCCGCAGTCATCCTCTGGTTCCTCCAGGGCTTCGGCACCGTCGACGGCAAGTTCGGCATGGTTGAGGACAACAACAACTCCCTGCTTGCAGCCATCGGCAATGCGGTCTGCTTCATCTTCGCACCCCTCGGCTTCGGTGATTGGCAGTCCACCGTTTCCACCGTCACCGGCCTCATCGCAAAGGAAAACGTTGTCTCCACCTTCGGCGTTCTGTTCGGTCTGGGCGGCGATGTCGACGAAGCTACCAAGGGTCTGCTGCTTGCGGTATCCCGGCACTACAACGGTCTGACCGCTTACAGCTTCATGCTCTTTAACCTCCTCTGCGCTCCCTGCTTTGCTGCAATGGGTGCAATAAAGAGAGAGATGAACAACGCAAAGTGGACATGGGCAGCGATCGGCTATATGTGCGGATTTGCATATGCGATCTCCCTCATGGTATACCAGTTCGGCGCATGGTTTATAGGCGCAGGCAATGCTCTCGGCACCGTATGTGCTGCGATCGTCCTCCTGTTCATGCTCTATATGCTGTTCCGTCCCGTAAAGAAAAACGCAAGTCTCTGATAATATGACGCAAGAAAAGGAGTGATCTACATGCTGCAATGGATAGCCGCAAATGTCGCAAATATCATAATAAGCACCGTGCTGGTGCTGGTGCTGAGCCTCGTTACGGTGAAGCTCATCCGTGATAAGAAGGCACATCGCTGCTCCTGCGGCTGTAGCTGCTCCGGCTGCGGTGCCGCCTGCGGAAGTGACTGCTGCGCTTCCGCTGCACCCCTCAAAAATGTAAGTGAGCTTCGGAAATAAACGACCTGCCGATGTGCCAACTGTAACCCCCTTTCTAACCTATAACCCCCCTTCCTCACTTCACCTCTTCCTCTTTAACTATTCTGCATATACTCTGATAAGGGCGGGCTCGTTTAAAAAGAATCAAAAACCGAAGTCAATGATAAAACGGTGCAGATAAACTCTGCACCGCTTTTATTTAAGTTTTCAGCTTTTCAGTTTAAACACCAAGGTGCCGCCGATCATGAGTGCAAGACCGAGGAATTTTGTCCATGTGAAGGCGACCCTTTCGCTGCCCATCAGACCGAAGGCATCGATCAGCGCGGCAACGAGAAGCTGGGAAATGAGTATGACCGAGATCGCAACGGTCGTGCCGAGACTTTTGATGCCCAGCATGACCGTGAGCGTTATCACAACTCCGACGATGCCGCCCAGCCAGTAGAGTTTATTGACCCCCATAAGCTCCGTAAAACTCCCCTGACGGTAAAACAGCAGCACTGCCGCCGAGACCAAAAACGCCGTCCCCTGAACGAAAACATTTGCCTCGACATTACCTATGCCCTCGCCGAGTCGGGTGTTCATGACGCCCTGAATGCTCATCGCCATTCCTGCCGCTATACTGAAGATCACGCCCCAAAGCATAAAAACACTCCCCGATTTTGTAGTTCGTACTTGCCAATGCCGCACAATTATGATAAAATTTCCGCATTGAGAAAACAATCGACCGCACACAGCGGACACAGGGAGGACATGCCGATGAATGTCTCAAAACCGAAATACTATCTCGTGGAAGCCTCCGCACTGCCCGAGGTCTTCGTCAAGGTCACGGAGGCAAAGGCTCTTTTGGAAACGGGTGAGGCAAGAACGGTTGCCGAAGCCGTGGACAAAGTCGATCTGAGCCGCAGTGCGTTCTATAAGTATAAGGACTGCATAGCACCGTTTCGCGATCTTCGCCGTGACTCGATCATGACCTTCCATATCATGCTGCACGATAAGCCCGGTATGCTTGCCTCGGTACTTTCTATTTTTACCGAGTCGAAGGGAAATATTCTCACGATAAATCAGAGTATCCCCGCAAACGGTGTTGCTCTTGTCACGATCTCCGTTCTGGCGGAGAATCTTATCATAAGCTCCGATGAGCTTTTGAGCGATCTTCGCAGTGTCACCGGCGTTATAAGCGTCGAGATAATGGCGGGATAAGAGGCAAACGAATATAATGAAGCAGGTAAAGCCGTTTTACCTGCTTCATTTTTCGTTTGGAGGAAGGCAATGCTGATAATACAAAAATTCGGCGGCAGCTCACTTGCGAATGCGGAGAGGATAAGGAATGCCGCTGCCGCCATAGCCGCCTGCGCAAATGCGGGGAACGGCGTTGTTGCGGTGCTGTCGGCACAGGGCGGAAGCACCGACGAGCTTATAGCCAAAGCGGGGGAGATAAGCGCATCTCCGCCGAAGCGTGAGCTGGATGTACTGCTTTCGACCGGTGAACTCGGCAGCGTGGCACTTATGTCCATGCAGCTTGAGAGCATGGGAATTGCCGCAATATCGCTCTCCGGCCGTCAGGCGGGCATCCGCACGGACTCGGTTTACGGCGATGCACGGATCGAGGACATAGAAACGACAAGGCTCAAAGCGGAACTGGATGCCGGCAAGGTCGTCACCGTGGCGGGCTTTCAGGGCATAAACTCATCAGACGATATAACCACCCTCGGCAGAGGCGGATCGGACACGACTGCCGTGGCGCTTGCCGCCGCTCTCGATGCCGAGCGATGCGAGATATACACCGATGTTGACGGCATATACACAGCCGATCCGAGGCTTATTCGGGAAGCCAAACGCTTAGATCGCATCGACTACATGTCGATGCTGCGCCTCTCCCGTGCGGGGTCGCAGGTGCTTCACGACAGATCGGTCGAGACCGCAATGCTGAGAAGGGTTCGGGTGAGGCTTCTGTCGAGCCTGTCTCGGAGCGGCGGAACCGAGGTTGGAGAAGAGTGCGACGATGTGCCGTTTTGCGGCATAACAAGGGATGCGGGGCAGAACAAGATAACGCTCGTCGGCAAGGCCGTGAGCTATGATACCCTGTCCGAAATGCTGTGCGTTCTGGCGGACAGCGGTATATCCGCAGTCCCCGCCGTGTTCTGCGCAGGGGAGGCTGCGGTGTACACCGCCGAGGAGGATGTACTCCCCGCACTTAAGATCCTCCACCACCGCTTTTTTGAGTAAAAAACAGGGGAAGCATCAGACACAGCGGCACAGGGAATTGTTCCTCGTGCCGCTGTGTTTTTTGATCTGCACTCCGTGCGCGATGATATATGCCTTACGGCATATTGAGGTGGGGCTTCGTCTCGATTTAAATTACCGACGATCTTGGTCGTCGCAGTACGGTTATTAAAAGGCAGCGCACCACGCTTGGCTGCCGCTGCTTTAATTCTTCTCCTTGACCCATTTTATCACATAATCGACGAAGCGGCGGGTGGCGGGACTGTCCTGACTCGCCTCCGGAACGGCAAGGGCAATGGTGCGCTTTGACGGCGGCACAAGCTCCCTTATCTCCAGATCGTCATGACGGCCGCGCAGCAGCAGCTCCGGCATGATGGATATTCCCAAGCCCTGCTCGACCATTGCGATTATCGCATAGTCGTCCTTGGTCGAAAACCGCACCTTCGGCTCTATCCCCGCTGCGGTGAGCGCACGCCTTGCGTCGTGGTTTGAGGTCTCCAAAAGACTTATAAACGGCTCATTTTCGCACTCCACAAGCGGGAACTTGGGGTAGGACGCAAGTTTGTGATCGTGCGGCAGAATGGCAAGCAGCCTGTCCTCCATGAGAGGGATGCTCTTGCAGGAAAGCTCGTTTGGCACCGTGACGAAGCCGAGATCGACAAGCCCCTCCTCAAGCCACTGTTCAACATCGTGGTAGTCACCGTTTAAGAGTTTTATGTCCACATTCGGGTAATCGCTGCGAAACTCCTTTATTACGCCCGGCAGCCAATGAACGGCAACGGAGGTGAAGGTACCTATGCGAACGGTGCCGAAGTCGAGCCCCCTCACGGCACTGACTGTCTGCTTGAGCTGCTCCGAGTAGTTCAGTATAGATCGTATTGGCGGCATTATCCGCTCACCATCCGATGTAAGGCGCACTCCCGCCCTCGATCGGGTGATGACGGCGAAGCCGAACTCTGACTCCAGACTTGCTATCGCATGGCTGACCGCCGATTGCGTTATTCCAAGCTCCGCAGCGGCCTTGGTGAGCGACCCCGTTTCCACCACTTTAGACAAAATTTCAAGCTTCGTTATGTTCATATTGCAGCACTCCATGAAATGTTTTCATGTTTACATGAAAAAGATTAAGCTAAATAATACTATACCGCAAAAAATCGAAATTTCAAGTCCGAGAGGCAAATTTTCCGATTGCGACGATGAGGCATTGAGCCTATAATTCAACTTGTTCAAAAGATAAGGAGAAAGAATCATGGGAACTACAGGAATTTTAATGCTCGTATCGATAGGAATATACCTTGTCGGTATGCTTATCATCGGCCTCATCTATTCAAAGGATCAGACCGACGCAAGTGAATTTTACCTCGGCGGCAGAAAGCTCGGCCCCATCGTCACGGCACTGTCCACCGAAGCCTCGGACATGAGCGCATGGCTGCTTATGGGCGTACCCGGTCTTGCGTTTTTCTGCGGCATAGCGGAAGCAAGCTGGACTGCACTGGGTCTTATACTCGGCACCTACTTAAACTGGCTCTTTGTCGCAAAGCGTTTGCGTCGCTATTCGGTGAAGGTCAATGCCATCACCGTTCCCGATTTCCTCGCTCTGCGTTTTCGTGATAAGACGAAGATCATCGAGACCCTCGGTGCCTTGATGGTCATTGTGTTCTTCGTACCCTACACCGCATCCGGCTTTGTTGCCTGCGGCAAGCTGTTCCACGGACTTCTGGGCTTTGACTACACCACGGCAATGCTCGTATCCGCAGCCGTTATCATAGCCTACACCTCAACAGGCGGCTTCATGGCGGCATCGGTCACAAGCCTTGTCCAGAGTCTTGTCATGAGCGCAACGCTCATCATCGTCATTGTCTTCGGCGTCAGCGCGGCAGGCGGTGTGGATCAGGTCATTGCAAACGCAAAGGAGATCCCCGGCTACCTCGACATGTTCTCCAAGACAGCGATCGACGGCAGCGGCGTTTCGGATTACAGCCCCTTGAGCATCGCAGGTACCCTCGCATGGGCTCTCGGCTACTTCGGTATGCCGCACATCCTCACCCACTTCATGGCTGCAAACGATGAAAAGAAGCTCACCGTATCCCGCCGTGTAGGCACTGTTTGGGTCGTCATCTCCCTCGGCGTTGCGGTTCTTATCGGCATCGTCGGCTACGGCATGGCGAAGGCTGGAGCCATTGAAATGTACGCAAGCTCCTCCGCTGCCGAAAACCTCATCCCCGCAATTGCGGAGCTTATCGCAGAAAACGGCGTTCTGTTTGCGATACTTGCGGGCATTCTGGTCGCCGGCATACTTGCCGCAACGATGTCCACCGCCGATGCACAGCTTCTTGCTGCGGCATCCGGTGTTACGCATAACATCCTTACCAATGTTCTCGGCATAAAGATGTCCGACAAAAAGACCATGACCATCGCCCGCATAACCTTGATCGGCATAGCCATCCTCGGAATCATATTCGCCCTTGACCCCGACAGCTCGATATTCGACATAGTGCAGTTCGCGTGGGCGGGCTTTGGTGCGACCTTCGGCCCTGTAATGCTGTTTGCGCTGTTCTGGAAACGCTGCAACTATCAGGGTGCGATAGCGGGCATGTTCACCGGTGCGGCAATGGTGTTCATCTGGAAATTCGGCATTGCGAAGCTCGGCGGCGTATTTGCGATTTACGAGCTGCTTCCGGCATTCGTACTGTCCTCCCTCGTCATCGTCATAGTCTCACTGCTGACCAAGGCTCCCGATGCGGAGATCGCCGAGGAGTTCGATGCGGTCAAGGCAGGAAAGTAAGCGCCGAAAATATAAATCGACAGTTGAAAGCAAAAAAGCAGACAATGCTCTTCAGAAGCATTGTCTGCTTTTAATTTACAGTGCTGTTATCATTCCTCGTCGGGGGAGGGAATGGGCGGCTCATCCCACTGGGAGAAGTCGATCTCCGGTGTGCCGTCCTTTAGATTTCGTATCTTGTTCAGTGTCTCCTCGGCTGCCTCTTTAAGTCCGGTGCGCTCCAGCTCACCGACGGCATCCCAAAGGTAATCCACACGGAATTCCTTGCCCTCGAAGATGCGCTTTATGTTCTCGATATGCTTTGCGAATATGGGCGGAACGACCGCCGCAAGGATCTTCGCACCCTGCCAGTTGCCCGTCTTTATGCCGTGATACAGCGAATAAAACGCCGAGGTGCATATAGGCACGAAGCAGAGGTAACGCGTCGTAAACAAAACGGTCAGCGCAAAGCCAAGGGACACGGCAAAATCCTTCAGCCCGAAGGACAGTATCGTACCACCGAGACAGGCAAGCCCCTTGCCCCCGCGGAAGCCCATGGATGCGGGGAACATGTGACCGAGGATGCAAGCGGCTCCCGCCGTTTCACCCGAGGATCTGAAGCCGGGGAAGAGCTTTTGACAAAGCTTAACGGACACCGTTGCCTTGCCTATATCAAAGACCATGACGGATATACCCGCCGCCTTGCCTTCGAGCATCATAATATTTGTTCCGCCTGCGTTGCCGGAGCCCATTTGCCGCACATCGTAACCGTGGTAGGTGCTTATGAGATATGCCGGATTGATGTTGCCGAGAGCATAGCCCACACCTGCGCAAACGATCGCCGATGCAAGATCTTTTCCGTTTTTCATTGTGCCGTGACCTCGCGAAAATGATAATATAAATATTAATATAGTTTAACACATGTTAAGGCTTTCGGCAAGCTTTCGCAATGGTTTACAGCAAAATACGGACAATTTCATCGGGAGTGTTGATAACATGATCGGGAGCGAGGGCGCAGACCTCATCATGACTGCGGAAGCCCCATGTCACGAGGGCGCAGCGGCAGCCTGCCGCCCTTGCGGTTTCGAGATCGACCTCGGTATCACCGACATACAAAACATTCTCCACTGCGGCACCGATACTGCGGCAGCAGGAAAGCAGCGGCTCCGGTGAGGGCTTTTTGGCTACGCCCTCCCGCTCACCCCAAACCTCCGCAAAGCGATCGGGATAAAAATTCGCCATGAGCTTTTTGGAGAGCGCATCGGCCTTGTTCGATACGACGGCAAGTGAAATGCCGCTGTCCGAAAGCTCTTGCAGCAGCTCCGGTATGCCCTCGTAGGGACATGTGGCGGTAAGACAGTTTTCGGAGTAGTGAGACTTAAAGCACGAAAAGACCTCGCCCTCAAGCTCCGGAGGACAGCACTCGGGAACGGAGCGGGCAATGAGCTTCCGTATGCCGTTGCCGATAAATCGCCTGATTTCGTCGATGCTGCGCACAGGCAGTCCGTTTTCGGAAAGAGCGAAGTTTACCGAGGCGGCAAGGTCGCCGAGAGTGTTTAACAGTGTGCCGTCAAGGTCGAATATCACATGAGTGACCATAGCTTATTCCTTTCTCTCAATTGCGTTCATTCGCTTTCTCCCTAAATCTCACTTTAAGCCCCATGTAGGCATCGCTCAGTGCCTCGCTTGCATATTTCATATCCCAATCGAGGTGACCCGTTGCGATCATCACCGCAATGCCGTGAACGAAGGTCCACATGTCGAGGTGAAAACGCAGAGCGGTATCACGGTCAAAGCCGGTCGAAGTGCAAATGGCACTCATCAGCTCCCCGGAGACGGCATCGTTTATATCCTCACCGCCGCGATCGCGCATGAAAAGAAGCTTAAACAGCTCCCTTTCATCGGAGGCAAAACGGATATACTCCATACCGCGTGCCTTGTAGGGCGGGTATTCAGACGAGACAAGGGAGCGGGATATGCGATTCTCGTAAAGCTCCTTTGCCGCAGTCATAACGCTCCCCGACAGCTCCTCCATGTTCTTAAACAGCCCGAAAATGGGCTTAACGGAGCAGCCGAGCTCACTTGCCAGAGCCCTTGCGGTCAGAGCCTTCATGCCGCCCCTGCGGACTATGTTCAGTGCGGCGGCGACTATCTCATCCGAGGTGAATTTGAATTTCGGCGGCATAATGCGCTCTCCTTTAAGTAACTGATGTTGCGCAAACTGTGTTGCCTATTATAATTCCGAGGCTCCGTTTTGTCAAGAAATCATACGGAAAAACGCAAAAAAGCCTGAAATATCTATACAGACTGAGATAATTGACAAATGAATTATTTAACAAACTTGTTGAAAATGCAGATAAAATGTGCTATTCTTATGGTGCAATTTTATACAGATGTATATTACGCCCCGTTAAGGGCAAGGCGAGAAAGGAATGGTTCCATGAGTAAGTACTCAGGCTACATGGATAAGGTCGCTTTGTTCGATCTTTCGACAGGTGAACTCAGCGATTATCCGTGGAGCGACAAAGACAAAGAGCTCTACATAGGCGGAAAGATCATGGCCGCCAAGATACTCTTCGACAATTTGACCGGCAAGGAAGAGGCGTTCTCCGAAGAGAACCTTATTGTCATTTCCACCGGCCCCCTCACAGGCACCGGCGCACCCAGCTCCTCCAGATTCAACATATCCGCGATCTCCCCGCAGACCGGCATCGTTGCATCCTCCAACTGCGGCGGCAACTTCGGCTACTATCTCAAGAAGGCGGGCTATGACGCCCTCATCTTAAAGGGTAAATGCTCCGAGCATTCCTGGCTTGAGATATATAACGACAGCTTTGTTCTCCACGATGCGGACAGAGAGGGCGTTTGGGGTCAGCGTGTATCCGAATCGCAGCAGGCTATCCACGACATACTCGACAGAGATTACGGCTGCCGTGCCAAGTGCGGCATCGTGACCATCGGCCCCGCGGGTGAGAACCTTGTTGTCTACTCCGGCATCTTCAGCCAGGAGAGAGCAGCGGGCAGAGCGGGCCTCGGCGCGGTATTCGGCTGGAAGAACCTCAAGGCGATAGCGGTAGGCGGCAACCATGTTGTCTCCGTTGTAAATGCAAAAAAGAACATTGCATTCAACAAAAAGTGGGTCAGCTACTTAAAGAGCCACCCCCTCACCGGCAGCCAGCTTCCGCGCCTCGGTACGGCAGGTCTCGTAAGCGGTATGCAGGCAAAGGGACTCCTTGCCACCCGCAACTACGCACAGGGTACCAATGACAACTTTGAAGCCGTCTGCGGTGAGACTCTTGCGGAAAACTACAATGTCGTAAACAAGGGCTGCCTCTCCTGCCCCATTAAGTGCGCCCGCACCGTCATGGTTGACGGCAAGTGCGTTAAGGGTCCCGAGCTTGAGACTCTCGGTCTCCTTGCCGGCGGCATCCTGAACGACAGCATGGACAATGTTATTAAGTGGAACTATGAGCTTGACGAGCTGGGAATGGACACCATTTCCGCCGCAAGCACCCTTGCGTGGGCAATGGAAGCCAACGAAAAGGGCCTGTGGGCAAACGGACTCAAATTCGGTGAGACCGACGGCATCTCCGCGCTTTGGGAGGACATAGCTTACCGCAGAGGCATAGGCGATGAGCTTGCCGAAGGCAGCAAACGACTGAGCGAGAAGTACGGCGGCAAGGACTTCGCCATCCAGTCCAAGGGTCTTGAGCTGGCTGCATATGAGCCTCGCAGAGCGGTCGGTCAGGGTCTGGGCTATGCCGTCTCCAACCGCGGCGGCTGTCACTTAAACGGCGGCTACCTCGTAGTCCTCGAGGGACTGGGTCTCAATATCGACAGCCAGACCCCCAAGGCAAAGGCAGACCTCACCATGCTCTTCCAGGATATATTCGAGATGATAGCGGCTTGCGGTCAGTGCCTCTTCACAGGCTATGCTATACTGCCCGGTTTCCTGCTCTCCGATCCCAACGGCTCTCTCTCCGTAAAGGTTAATAAGATGCTCACCCAGATCGGACCCCTGCTCAGAATAGTAAACAAGAACCCCGAGATCGCATTCTTCCCCATCCCCACCTTCTACCAGAGCCGTGCAATAAAGAACGCCATCGGCATGAACATGACAGTCGGCAAATTCATCCGCACCGGCGAAAGAGGCTACACCCTCGAACGCTATGTCGATACTCTGTTCGGCATAACCGAGAAGGACGACAGCCTCCCCGCAAGGCTTACGGATGTTCCTCAGGATCCCGCAGACGAAAGCACCAAGGTGCCTCTCGAGGATATGAAGAAGGACTACTATGCCGCAAGAGGCTGGGATAAAAACGGCGTTCCCACAGAGAAGATTCTGGCAAAGCTGAAAATCAAAAAGGGTGCATCGTAATGGTCACGGTCAGAGTATTCGGAGTGTTCAGACTTGACAGCGGCGTTAAGCGAATGGAAGTCGATGTCGCATCCGTCAAGGAGCTGCTCCCCCTCGTTCTGGAGGAGGCAAAGCGAGTAAAACCCGATACGAAGGTCACCATGAAAGATGTAATGAGCTGCATCGTTGTCGTCAACGGAAAGCAGGCGGGAAAAAATGCCGTGCTTTGTGACGGTGATGAGGTAATGCTTGTACCCGCAGTAGCAGGAGGTTAATATATGTCACATAAAATTACCGATAGATGTAAGGGCTGCGACGATTGTGCAGATATCTGCCCCGTAAGAGCGATCACCGGCGAGATGAAGGAGAAGCATGAGATAGATCCCAATCGCTGCATCGACTGCGGTGCTTGCTGCAACGTATGTGAATACGAGGGTATTCTCGATCAGAATGGCAAGCCCACCAAATTCGTTCCCAGAGAGCAGTGGAAGAAGCCCGTTATCGACACCGAGCTGTGCGACGGCTGCTCCATCTGCGTTGAAGAATGCCCCGCATTCGCACTCGAACTGAGTATGCCCACGGAGCCCGGTGATATCAATACCCACTCCGTTCTGGCAAGACCCGACGAATGCAACAGCTGCGGCTTCTGCGTGCGCCATTGCCCCATCGGAGCGATAAAAATGAAATAATGCTTTAAAAAGCAAAAAATGCAGCGGCAAACACCGCTGCATTTTCTTTTAATCCCTACTCAAAAACTTGGATTTGCAATTTTCAAAAGATATGGTACAATGCTCTTTGTCAGATATATTCTGTATAGTATTTGTATATTACATAGGAGGTTTCACCATGGCATTTGTTATAGGTAATGATTGCGTATCCTGCGGCACCTGCAAGGAGAATTGCCCCGCTGAGGCTATTTTCGAGGGCGACGGCAAGTTCGAGATCGATCCCGAAAAGTGCGTTTCCTGCGGCACCTGCGCAGAGAACTGCCCTGTTAAGACCATCAAGAACGACGAAGAGTAATTTCTGAGGAATAAAAAGTGCGCTGCTTAAAATGCGGCGCACTTTTTATTTTGCCTTTTTGCGATACATGGTGTATAATGCCTTTAACGGCAAATTAAAAAATTATCAAATTCAAGCGAGGTAATCGTATGAAGGTTTACGAGGGAAACATTCTTACCTGCGATGCGAAGAACAGTGTGGCAAGCTTCCTTGTTGAGGACGGCGGCAAGATCGTCTATGTGGGCGATGAGCTGCCGGAGAAGTATTCTGCCACCGAAAGACTGAAACTCGGCGACAAGGCACTGATCCCTTCATTCGGCGACAGTCACATTCACTTTGCAAGCTTTGCGACCTTCAGGATGGGACTCAATGTTGCGGACGCAAGGAGCAATGCCGAGATACTTGACATGATCCGTGACTTCGTCCCGAAGTGCAAGGACAAGATGCTCATAGCCTTCGGTGCATCGAATCATTCAGTTGCGGAGAAGAAGTTCGTAACCCGTGAGCAGCTTGACAGTGTATGTCCGACAAAGCCCCTGTTTATGGTCAAGTACGACGGTCACACCTGCGTCGTAAACACCGTTTTGCGTGATATTCTAAAGAGCAAGGCGGAGGGCCTGCGTGGCTGGCACGGTGATACCGGTGAGATGAATCAGGAGGCGTTCTTCGCCTTTTCCGATTATGTCAGCAGCTCCATACCGCCGCTCAAGCTTCTGCGCAATATGCAGCTTGCGATCGACTGCATGGCGGAAAAGGGAGTTGCCCTCATCCATTCGGTCAGCGGTGTCGGCTATACGCTGGATCTCGATGTCGATATGGAACGCTGGTTTGCGGACGGACTGGATAATGACATGCGCCTTCGTGTGTACTTCCAGACCCTCGATGTGAACAAGGCAAAACGCCGCAAAATGACACGCATAGGCGGCTGCTTTGAGACGGCACTTGACGGCTGCTTCGGCTCCGTTGATGCGGCGATGCTCAAACCCTACGAGGGGACGGACAGCAAGGGCATACTCTACTATTCCGATGAAAGGGTAACGGAGTTTTGCAAAAAGGCAAACCGTGCCGGCATGCAGATCGAGCTCCATGCCATTGGCGACGCAGCCTTCGATCAGGCGGCTCATGCTATTAAGGCTGCACTGGACGATCACCCCCGTGACGATCACCGCCACACGATAATCCATGCCTGCCTGCCCACCGAGGAAGGGATCGAAATCTGTGCGGAATACGGCATTTCACTTGCGGTGCAAAGCGCCTTTGTCGATTGGCCGAATGAGCCGAACGAATACCTCGAAAGGATACTCGGCGAAAGGGCAAAGCGGCTCAATCCCTTCAAGACCTACGCCGACAAGGGCATCGTTATGACCCTCGGCTCCGATGCTCCCTGCACCTATCCCGACCCCATCATGTGGCTGCACAAGGCGTGCAACAACGGCGCAGAATCGCTCGATGTACGCACGGCGCTCAAAATGTGTACCTACAATACCGCATGGGCATCCTTCGACGAAAAGGACAGGGGCAGCCTCGAAATCGGCAAAAACGCAGATATGGTCATTCTCTCGGAAAACCCCTATGAGACGGCGATCGAAAAGCTCGGCGATATAAAAATGTGCGGTCTCATCCTCGGCGGCAAGCCCTATTCCGAGATAAAGCAAAATCCCCTCGCTCAAATGCTCTCGGGAATGTTCAAAAAGTGAGCGTATGATCACAAATTAAGCACATCGGCACAAGGACAAATTCCTTGTGCCGATGTTTTTTATGTGCCGCCGCAAAACCTGCACTGCGATGTAGTACTGACTAACGGCTTTGCTTATTGTTGAAGTTTGCTGCATCTCATGGCTCCCTCTGACGAGGGAGCCGGATTTTGCGAAGTAAAAGACTGAGGGAGAGATCCACCAAGGCTAAAATGTTGATAATGCTGAGTTTTATGTAAGGCTTAAAATCCATACAGCCTTATTATGGCTTTAGTCGGAAGCCTCTATTTGCGATAATATCAGTCGTCGATGTCGAGGGCTTCGAGACCCTTTTTGGCGGTGGGTTTATTGTCGCCGTGCTTGACAAAGAGCATGGTAACAAACGCCAGTGCGACGAAGATGGCGGCGTAGGGGAACAGAGTCTCCATGCCGAAGCTGTCCATGATATAGCCGGATACCATCGGGGTAACGACCTGAGCCGCCATGGAAGCGGTGTAGTAGTAGCCGGTGTATTTACCGACATCGCCGCCCGAGCAAAGCTCAACGACCATGGGGAAGGAATTGACATTGATCGTCGCCCAGCCGATACCGGCAAGTGCGAAGAAGAGATACATGACGATGATGCTCGTTTCATTGTTTACGAAGGCTGCCGCGGCAAAGGAAGCACACAGCATTACGACGCCTGCGAGTATGGTTCTCTTCCTGCCGATCTTGGAGGCAACCATGCCGACGGGGAGGTAGGCTGCGATGGCGGCGACCTGAGCTATCATCATAGTTGTATTGTAATCCTTGTGCAGGATGGAGCTTGCATATACGGAGTACTTGGAGGTCACGGCGTTGTAGCCCATGAACCACAGCACGATGGAGGCAAGTATGAGAATGAGCGATCTGCGTTCTGCGGATGAAAGCTTGCGCTTTTCGCCGGTATCCTCATCCTCGTCCTTGTCCTCGATGCCGTATTTGCGGCTGTCCTCCTGCATTATCGCAACGAGCTGCGGCTCATTGACCTTCAGGCGGAAGATGAGCAGGGCAATGAGCATAACGGCGGCGGTGATGCCGAAGTAGGTCACATAGCTCATCATCGAATTGTGGACATCACTTGTTTTAAGCACCATGCCCACACCGAGTATCAGTATACCGCCGGCGGTGCCCATAAGATTTATGACGGCGTTGGCCTTGCTTCGCAGCGGCTTGATCGTAACGTCGGGCATAAGTGCGACTGCCGGTGAGCGGAACACAGCCATTGACAGCAGCACCATGAGCAGGACCGCGATAAAGAGAATGAGAAGTCCGGGGGAGGCTGTGCTTATCTCATGCACACAGGCCTGCCTTGCGGGGGTGACATATTCGGTGTATTCGGAAGCGGTGACGGTCTTGCCCTCGTCGGTGACGATCTGGCACTTTATCTCGGAGAATTCCTCTCTGGTGAATTCCTCACCAAGGATAAACTTTGTGCCGTCGGGCTTCATAAGCTCGTTTTCGCACTGCTCATCGTATATGTACTCGAGCGTTGCGGGATCGTCGATGGCGGATACCTTGTCGATCGCTTTAAGCTGAGCTGCATCGACGAAGGACAGAGCAATAAAGGTCACGACGGCGATTATGGTGCCGACCATGATAAAGGGGGTGCGCTTGCCCCGTTTGCCCTTGTGCCTGTCCGATATTGCGCCGAAGAGCGGCAGCAGGAAGAGGGCGAGAATATTGTCAAGTGCCATGATGAAGCCCGACCATGTCTGCGACATACCGAACTTGTTCGTGAGTATCAGGGGGATAGCATTGTCATAAGCCTGCCAGAATGCGCATATGAGGAAAAAGGCAAAGCCGACAAGGATGGTGCGCTTGTAATTAAGCTTCATTTCAAGACCTCCGTGCGGAAATTTGTCAAATGCTGCTTTGATTGTACACTAAAAATTCATATAAAACAACAGATAATTGTTTGACCTGAGCATAAAGCGGGTGTAAAATGGAAGAGCAAATCTCACCGAAGGAGGTGCGTTCCTTGAACGATACAGTAAAGAAGATAATCCCCATCGTGGGTGCCGCCGCCGTTGCGGCAGGTGCGCTGTGCTTTCTGACTGCTCCCGCCATTGCGTCGAAGGAGCAGAAGAAGCCGTTTATGTACAGGAATTTTGCCCACAGGGGTCTGCATAACAGGGATAAGAGCATTCCCGAAAATTCTCTCACCGCGTTTGATCGTGCCGCGTCCGCCGGCTACGGTATAGAGCTTGATGTTCAGCTCAGTCTTGACGGCGAGGTGGTCGTGTTCCATGATGACAGCTTGAAGCGTGTCTGCGGCGTCGATGCGATGGTCTGCGAGAAGACGCTGGAGGAGCTTAAAGAGCTTCGCCTTTGCGGCACTGCGGAGACGATACCGCTGTTTTCCGAGGTACTCAAGTGTGTCCGCGGAAGGGGAGCTTTGATAGTCGAGCTTAAAAACGGCAAACGCAATAAGGAGCTTTGCGAGAAGACCTATGAGCTGCTCCAATCCTATTCAGGCGAATACTGCGTTGAGAGCTTCAATCCCTTCATAGTCCGCTGGTTTAAGCGCAATGCCCCCGAGGTCCTGCGAGGCCAGCTTGCCAATCCCCCCGAGGGCTACAACGGCGAGGTAAACCCCGTAACGGGCTTCATACTCAGCAGAGTGCTTTTAAACTTCCTCGCAAGACCGCATTTTATTGCGTATAAGATCGGCCCCAAGCCCTTCACCGTCAAGCTCTCGGAGCTTCTGGGTGCTATCCGCATCTGCTGGACGAGTCACGAATGGCTGAACGAAAAGGGCAATCATGCAGTCATCTTTGAGTTCTATAAGCCGAAGCTTACATATAAGAAGAAGTGAGCCGTTATCCGGCGATAAATGTAAAACAGACAATGCTTAGGCATTGTCTGTTTTTTGCTGTGCAAAACCGACCGTCGGTAATAAAAACAACGGCCATTCCATCGCAAGGGACGGGTCTCAGAACGAATACACTCTCATTTCATAGGGCTTTGTGGTGAAGCCGTTTGAGATGATATAGCTGTTTTTGTAGTTTGAAAATTCAAGCTGTCCACGCTCAAGGTCGAAGCCGAAGGGCGCATCGAAGCGTACCGGCTCCTCGGTGAAGGAGCAGATGACGAGCAGCCGCTTTTCCTCATAGCTGCGCTCATATACATAGAGCGTATCACTGTCTGCATAATGCTCACGGTATTTGCCGTATATGACAAGGGGGTTGCCGCGGCGATATTCAAGAGCACTGCGGTAGAAATTGAGCAGGGAATCGGGGTCTGCGTCCTCTCGTTCAACATTTATTTCCCTGTAATTGTTGTTGAGATAAAACCACGGTGTCGTGGTTGAAAATCCCGCATACTCAGCGGAGCTCCACTGAACGGGGGTCCTTGCGTTATCCCTTGTCGCCTCCTGCGCCATTTTCAGCACGGTGGAAGCGGGGAGACCGAGCTTTCGTGCGATGCGGGAGTTGTTTTTGGTCATGACATCGTTGTACAGATCGAGGGAGGCAAGCTTGTTATTGAGCATGCCGATCTCCTGACCCTGATAAACAAAGGGGGTTCCGCACTGGAAAAGGTAGCTTGCGGCAAGCATCTTACCGCTTTCGGTGCGGTATTTTTCGCTGCCGTAGCGGCTTATCACACGGGGGTGATCGTGATTTTCAAGGTAGAGCGCATTCCAGCCCTTGCCGTACATTTCGGTCTGCCACGTTGTGAATGCCTTTTTAAGCTTTTTCAGATCGAAGGGGCGGCGGATAAAGTCGGTGATGAAGCAGTCTGCCTCCATGTGGGAGAAGTTTATCATCATATCAAGCACCTGATCCTTGCCCTCACGGACATAGGACAGCGCAGTATCCGGCTCCATGCGGGGGCCCTCACCGACGGTGAAGCAGTCGTAAAAGTCCAGCACATCACGCTTAAACTCTGCAAGATACTCGTGTACCTTGGGGCCGTTTGAGTACATGGACATTCCGGTGGCGGCGGGGAGCTTGAGCTTTGCCGAGGGCAGACCCTCGGGCTTTGAGATATAGGTTATGACATCCTCACGGAAGCCGTCAACGCCCATGTCGAGCCAAAAGCGCATGATGCTCTTGACCTCCTCACGAACCTTGGGGTTTGCCATGTTGAGATCGGGCTGCTTCTTGGAGAAAACATGGAGGTACCATTCGTCCAGGTTTTCGTCATACTCCCATGCCCCGCCTTCAAAAAGGCTGTCCCAATTGTTCGGGGGGCGATTAAAGCTTTTGCCCTTGCGCCAATAGTAATAGTCGTGATAGGGATTGTCCTTGCCCTTTTTGCTTTCGATGAACCACGGATGCTCATCGGAGGTGTGATTCACGACAAGATCCATGAACACCCGAAGGCCACGGTCATGTGCGCCGTCGAGTACTTTTTTGAAAATATCGAGGTCGCCGTAATCGGGATGGATATTTTTATAGTCCGAGATGTCGTAGCCATAGTCGGCGTTGGGAGAGGGGTAGAGCGGGGAAAACCATATGCCGTCCACATTGAGGCTCTTTATGTAGTCGAGCTTTGAGTAAACGCCCCAAAGGTCGCCTATACCGTCGCCGTTGCCGTCGCAAAACGAGCGGGGCCATATTTGATAGACAGCCATTTCCTTGTACCAGCGATTGTTGTTCATAGCCGTTCTCCTTGACACATATTTGCTGTAATTGTACCACAAGCTTCATTGTCTTGCAAGATGATACGGGGCGGGCTTTCGCCCCGTATCACGGATTTTTACAGCACGATCTCAAGCTGCGCTCCGCTTTGGGCATCGACCAAAATGCACAGAGCCTCGCCGTCACGACCGATAAGGGCAAAATCGTAGCACAGTACTCTTTTGCCGCCGACCGTGCATAGCTCCAAGGTGCAGTCCATAAGCTCAAGCTCCGAGGGCAGGGCCAAGGCCGCCTCCTCCATGGAAATTGCGGGGGTCATATCGCAGTCTTGGGCTGCGTTTTTGTAATACTCCTCGGCATCGAAGGCGTAGAGCGAGGCATCGTCCGCCGCAACAGAGACACGGATCACGGCATCGCTTATCAAAACGCCGCCTGTGCCGATGGGCGCAAACTCCGCAGTCAGCACACTGCCTGATCGGTAAGTGCGCAGGGAACGCATATCGTCAAAGCCCTCGCCTTGCAAAAAGTCCTTTGCCGCAGAAAGAAGCGTTTCATCGTCAATGCTCCCCGCAACGCTGCGCTCGGAGCTTAATGACAAGACATTCCCCTCGGCATCTACTCTTACGCTGCCACCGTCGAAGGAAAAGCAGCGGCTGCCGTCCTCGGCGGTGAACTCGGTCTTTGTGATCTTTTTCCCCGAAAAGCGTTCCGCCTCTGCCTTTGCCTCATCCTCGGAGATCGGCTCCGATATGCTCTCGGCATCCTCGCTGTGCGTGTACTTTCCCGAATACTCAAGCTTCGGCATTGCCGCCATCGTCTCCTCATAAGCCCTCATTTGCACCCCCAGCAGCCTTTCATCCTCCTTTGAAATGAGCTTTTCGGGAGCGTCCATGATGATGCCGCCCTCGTTAACGGCGGTTTCCAGCCTTTGCAGCTCGGCATTGAGCGATGCGGAGAGCTTAGACAACTCCGCAAAGCTTTGCCTTTCGGTATCTGAAAAGCCGTCCTGCGCCCGATTTGCGAGAAGCGATGCCGCATAGTCGCCGCAGACGGCGATAAAGGATGAAGTTTTTTCAAGCTCAAAGCTTGAAAAGGGCAGTACCGCCATGCTCATTTCCGCGGCAAGGCAGCTGCCGTATATCTCACCGCAAAGCGACATGCCGATCTCACTGCCCTTGGCGTAGGATGCCTTGCACAGCGCAGCATCAAGCCGCGAAACCGAAGTCACCACCTCGGAAAAGGCGTGTGCATAGCCGTACTCGGTGCTGCGGCGATAATTTGAAAATACGGGGCTTTGCACCGCAGTGTATGCGCCGAGGGCTATCACCGCCGCCGAAAGGTATGTGATAAGCAGAATAAATGTCTTTTTGCGAATTCTCATAAGCAGTCTCCTCCGCATGTATTTTCCCGCAAAAGCGAAGAAAAATACACGGAGAAAAGCGCAAAATGCATTTATGTTGACACAGATAAGCATCTAATGTATTATTGTTGTGTCAAAAACAATTGCGCCGCACTCATAAATAATGAGGCGACAGCAGGAGGTAAAAATGAATAGAAGCAAACAAAGCGGAAGCATCCGCCGGATGACGGCGCTTGCCATCTTCACCGCAATTATCGCAGTGCTCCAGGTGCTTTGCACCTTTGTAAGATTCGGGCCGTTTTCGATAACGCTGGCACTTGCACCGATAATAGTCGCAACGGCATTATACGGCAAGGGAGCGGGTGCATATCTCGGCGGTGTGTTCGGACTCGTGGTACTCATAACCGGCCTTCTGGGCTGGGACGGCGGTACCGTTATGCTGCTCATGGGTATAAGCCCCCTCGCATGCATACTCATATGCATCGGCAAAGGCATAGCGGCGGGCTTTATTGCGGGTCTGTGCTATGAGCTTATAGCCCGAAAGAGCGACAAAGCGGCGGTTTTGGTATCCGGTGTTGTTTGCCCCGTGGTAAATACCGGACTGTTCATCGTGGGCATGCTGGTATTTTTCTTTGATACCATAAACGGCTGGGCAGGCGGACAGAATATGCTTCTGTATATCATCATGGGACTCACGGGAGTGAACTTCCTTGTTGAGCTTGGCGTCAACCTGCTGCTTGCAACGGGCATCACCCGCATCATCCGAGCGGGCAGAAAAATGCACTGAGGTGATAAAATGATTCTCACTATCGATGTGGGCAACACCAATATAGTTTTCGGCTGTGTTGAGGGCGATGAGATCATAAGCCGCAGCCGTATGGCAACGAATCAGAACGATCTTTCAAACGACTATGCGCTGAAAATGCGCCAGTTTTTCGATTTCGAGGGCATAGACTACACAAACTTCGAGGGAGCGATACTGTCCTCCGTCGTACCGCAGCTCAACAGATCGATCAGCACGGCGGTCAAAAAGCTCACAGGTCTCAGCTGCATCATCGTCGGAGCGGGGATAAAGACCGGAATGAATGTCAGGATCGACGACCCCGGCACCGTTGCGGGCGATCTCATTACCGGAGCCGTTGCCGCCGCAACGCTTTACACTCCGCCGCTTCTCGTCGTCGATATGGGTACCGCAACGACCATCGTCGCCATCGACAGGGATGGTGCATATGTCGGCGGTGCCATAATCCCGGGTGTCAATCTGTCCTACTCCGCACTTTCGTCCGGTACCAGCCTTTTGCCGAGCATAGCCATCGAAGCCCCCAAACGCTGCATAAGCACGAACACGGTGGACTGCATGAAATCCGGTGCAGTTTACGGTACAGCGGCCATGGTTGACGGCATGATAGAGCGCATGGAGGCGGAGCTTTCCGAGAAGGTCACGGTTGTCGCAACCGGCGGCATAGCGGGCTGCATAGTGCCGTACTGCAAGAGAAAGATCGAGTACGAGCCGGACCTGCTCTTAAAGGGCCTTGCGATACTTTACCGTAAAAACGCAAATCGAAGAAAATAAAAAATGCGACCTAAAGGTCGCATTTTTGTTATTTATAGGTTCGGCTGAGATCACGTTTGTGCTGACTTTTGGCGTGCGCTCTGCCTATTTTTTCGAGTGCCTCGTCGGATACCTCGCCGTGCAGCAGATAGGTGTCCAGCTCACTGTATTTGATACCGCCCTCGACCGTATCATCGTCGTATATGACCGTGGACGGTGCCTTGTTCACGATGAAATCGGGTGCGTCGAGATAGGCAAGGAACTCGTATATCTCCGTTGCCGTCAAATCGGATATGGGGTTAAAGTCGTATGCGCCGTCGCCCCACTTGGTGAAGAAGCCGAGGAAGCGTTCGCTGCGATTTCCCGTACCTGCGACAAGCCGCTTCTCCGCACCGGCGATCGCATACAGCGTTGTCATACGGAGCCTCGGTGCGATATGCGCCTCGGAGACGGGTGTAAGCTCGACGACATCGTGAAGAGCCTTTAGCTCCGCCGCCTTCACCTCGGTTATATCGACATAGCGGGTCTCAATATTATAATGCTCACCGAGAGCGTAGGCATCCCTTGTGTTCTGCTCAAAGGACTGGTCTGCGCTGGGCATAATAACGCCCACGGTGTTCTCACATGCCGCCTTGCAGAGTATGCCGACAAGGGCGGAATCCTTTCCGCCGGAGTTGCCGTAGATGATACCCTTTGCAGTGGTGCGGGAGAGCATATCCTTTATAAACCATACACGGTTGCGGAACTCTTCCGCCCAGTCCCGACTGCCGTTGATCTTTTTTCTTTCGTTCTCGTTCAATTGAAGCCACCTCAGCTTAAAATTATACTCGATTTTTCGACAATATCAAGAGTTAAGAGCGCATAAAGAGCGTTATTATTCAGACTTATTCGCCAAGTTCAGCAGGACTGTTATGACACTCTCGGGTACGCCGCCGCATATGCACAGATTGCGTATCGCACTGTCGGACGCAGCACTCATCATCATCTTGAAAGTGGGATCGTTTTCGTCCTTTATGCCGTTTGCCTTTTTGAGAACAAGGGCGATGAGCCTATACAGCAGACGCATAACGGCGGAGTAGGGCATCATCTCGGAAACCGAGCTGTCGAGATCAAATTCTCCGGGACGCTTTTCCCGCTCCGTGTATTTGCGCCCTAAAAGCCGCTCAAAGTCATCGGGCGAGGGCTTGCCGACAGGGGAGGCGTACCATGTGCCGGAGAGCGTGTCATCCGACACCTCAACGCCGTATTCGGGGGTATGGGGAACGGAGAGAGAGTCTATGCAAAGCCTGTATTCGCCCTTGGGAACGACCCATTTTCCATCATGCCAAACGGCAAAGCTGCGTTCATCTACGGGGATCGTCGCCCTTTTGCTCTCACCGGCTCTGAGTTTCAGCTTCGTAAAGCCCTTGAGCTCACGGCGAGGCCTCGGTATGCCGCCCTCGGGCGGCTGTACATACAAAAGCACCGCCTCGGCACCGTCAACACTGCCGGTGTTCGTTACGGTCACGGAGACGCTTTCACCGTCGAAGGCGAGATCGGAGTATTCAAAGCTCGTATAGCTCAGACCGTGACCGAAGGGGAAGAGGGGAGCGACATTTGCCGCATCGTAATACCTGTAGCCGACGAATATATCCTCGGCGTAGAGGGCGTTTTTGCTGCCGTAAAGCTCCGATGTGGCGACATCCTCATAACGCTTCGGCCAGCTTTCGGTGAGCTTTCCGCTTGGGTTTTTATTGCCGTAAAGCAGCTCAAACACCGCCTCACCGCCTGCCTGACCGGAAAGCCCCATGTACAGTACGGCGTTCACGGAATCTATCCACGGAAGCTCGACCGCACTGCCGCAAAGCAGCACGACAACGGTGTTTTTGTTTGCCTCCGCCACTGCCTCGATGAGCCTGTTGTGACCGTCGGGCATACGCATGTGACTGCGATCAAGTCCCTCACACTCATAGTCGTCGGTAAGCCCCGCAAACACTATGGGGGTATCGACGCTTCTTGCGGCGTTCACCGCCTCGGCAATGAGTGCGGCATCGGTGCTGCCGTCGGCGTTGCAGCCCTCGATAAAGGGCAGGTCGCGGCAATCGACGGGGTTTGAAAGCTTAAAGGTATTTATATGGCTCGAGCCTACGCCCTGATAGCGCAGTTCCTTCGCCATGTGACCGATAAGGCATGCACTGCCCCGAACGGGCAATGCACCCTCGTTTTTCATTAAGACCGCACTTTCGACCGCCGCTTTCAATGCCAGCTCATGATGGCTTTGCATGTCGCAGGGGCAAAACTCCGTTTCACTTGCTTTTTCAATGAAGGCGGCAATTCTCTCCGCACAGGCTCTTATATCGCCGCTGCCGATCTTGCCGGTTTTGAGGTCGTGCAGCACTTTTTTTCTGCCGTAATGACTGCCGCCGGGCATCATCAGGTCGCAGCCCGCCTTTAGAGCCTCACTGCGGTCGAAAATCGCGCCCCAGTCGGACACAACGATGCCGTCAAAGCCCCATTCCCGACGCAGAATATCGCCCACCAGCCTGCTGCATTCGCCGGTGTGGACGCCGTTCAGACGATTGTAGCTCGACATCACCGCCATGGGTGCGCTTTCACGGACGGCTATCTCAAAGCCCGCGAGATAGATCTCACGCAGGCTGCGCTCATGAACGACACTGTCGGATGAAAAGCGGCAGTATTCCTGCGAATTTGCGGCAAAGTGCTTGAGACAGCTTCCCACGCCGACGGAACTCATTCCCCTAACATAGGCGGCGGCAAGCTTACCGGACACATAGGGATCCTCGGAAAAGTACTCGAAGTTTCTGCCGCAGAGGGGATTGCGCTTTATGTTCAGTCCCGGTCCCAGCACCATTGAGACGCCGTTTGCCCTCGCTTCCTCGCCGATAGCCTTGCCTATCTCGAAGAGAAGTTCCGTGTCCCAGCTGCATGAGGTCGCAGCGGACGAGGGGAAGCAGGTTGCGGGCAGGGAAATGTTTATCCCCAGATTGTCAGCTCCGTCCGGCTGACGACGCAGCCCGTGAGGGCCGTCGCACATCATCACCGATTGCAGCCCATGCTTTGGGTATGCCTTGGTGTGCCAGCAATCCTCACCCTCGCAGAGGTCGAGAAGCTCCGACACCGTCATTCCGCTGAGCCTGTTTTTTACACTCTGTGACATTTCCGTACCCTCCGTGCGTTTTTGAACATTATATATTCGGGCAGCCCCGCCGTCAAGTCACGAGACTGCCCAAGAATCGAGGAAGTTCATTTGCCCATCATAGCACGGGATTGTGAACATTTCTACCAATGAAAAAGCTCCCTTACGGGAGCTTATCTTTTTTTATAGACAAGGACTTCGGGGTTTTCGCCGTTTTCTCCGTAGGTGCAGATAAGGATGAAATCCGCATTGGCGACGATACCGAAGCATTTGCCGTCCTCCGCTTCACTCTCAAGCTGATTGCCGAGGTAGGTCGCATTGTCGTCCAGATACTTTACGGATTTGCCGTTTGGGAGCTTGTACTCGAGATTGACATAGCCTCCGACAAGTGCGTTGAGTGTCTTGAGCTTCGGCATACCGACAACGCCAAGTGCGTTGATCTCGTCTATAAGAAGCCTTTTGAACTTGTCAAATGCACCGCCGTCCCCGAGCTCGTCATGACGCTTCCAGTAATCGAGCTTGGGAAGCATCGCCTTGAGATATGTACGAACCTCGTTCTCCGAATGCTCATCGCTCACCATGTTTTTCACACAGACCTCAATGAGCTCGTCCATGTCGCCGTACATATATTCGCCGTCGGCGTAGCACCATTTGCAATACTCCTCGTTGTAAAAACCGTCCTTTTCCCTGCTGATGTTGAGATCATCAAGCGGCATACCGCAGCACTGGCAAATGAGCTGTCTCGGTGAACCGAGAAGCGTGTTGATCGAAACACCGAAAAGCTTTGACAGAAGCTTCAGGGTCTCGGTGTTGGGGACAGTCTCGCCCGTTTCCCGTACTTAAAGATATTGGTTATGTA
>CAZLSN010000002.1:0-55080 GCA_964562265.1 uncultured Oscillospiraceae bacterium | reverse complement strand
TCTTATTGGTGCCAAAGGCTGCGTTTTTCTGCTGGATCTTGCGTTCCTCGACAAGTTCTCTTGCCATGCGTTCATCGGCAACGGCATTGAAGGTATCGCCCGCACTCGGGACCTCGGACATACCGGAGATCTCAACGGGAACGGAGGGACCTGCTTCGGTGATACGCTGTCCCTTGTCGTTTATCATGGTACGGACACGACCTACGGCAGTACCGGCTATGATAATATCGCCAAGCTTCAAGGTGCCGTTCTGGACGAGGACGGTCATTATGGGGCCTCTGCCCTTGTCAAGTCTTGCTTCGATGACGGCGCCCTTTGCGGCACGGTTGGGGTTTGCCTTAAGCTCCTGGATCTCGGCAAGGATTACAAGGTTTTCAAGCAGATTGTCAATGCCCATACCGGTCTTTGCGGATATGGGACAAACGATGGTCTCACCGCCCCACTCTTCGGGTACGATGTCGTACTCGGTGAGCTGCTGCTTTATGCGTTCGGGATTTGCGCCCACGGTGTCCATCTTATTTATCGCAACGACAAGGGGAATTCCCGCTGCCTTTGCGTGGTTTATGCTCTCAATGGTCTGCGGCATTATGCCGTCGTCCGCTGCGACAACAAGGATAGCAATATCGGTTACCATTGCGCCTCTTGCACGCATTGAGGTGAACGCCTCATGACCCGGAGTATCGAGGAAGGTTATGGGGCTGCCGTTGATCTCAACGGTGTATGCACCGATGTGCTGGGTGATGCCGCCGGCCTCACCGGATGCGACATTTGCATGACGGATGTAGTCGAGAAGGCTGGTCTTGCCGTGGTCAACATGGCCCATGACAACGACAACGGGGGCACGGCTGCGAAGCTCTTCTGCGCTGTCCTCATGATCGTCGATAAGGCGTTCCTCGACCGTTACGACGACTTCCTTTTCGACTTTGCAGCCGAGTTCCATAGCAACAAGTGCCGCGGTATCGTAATCGATCACATCGGAAACGGATGCAAATACGCCGAGCTTAATAAGCTGCTTTATGACCTCACCCGCAGTTTTCTTCATGCGGGATGCAAGCTCACCGACATTTATCTCATCGGGGATGGAGACCTTGAGCTGCTGCTTCTTTGCGATCTCAAGCTGGAGCTTCTGCATCTTGTCTCGCTCTTCCTGACGACGCTTTGCGGAAGCTGCCTGCTGCTGCTGACGCTGCTTTGCCTTGTTTACTATCTTCTCCTTGCCGCCCTTGCGGTCACGGTCACGGCCGCGTTCGTTAGCCATATCGTCAAACTTCTCGTTATACTTGTCGATATTGACCGCTGTGCTGCCTCTGGTGTCGATAACACGCTTTTCGGCAACAGGCTTGGGAACATGAGGCTTATTGTCCTTCTTTACGGGAGCAGGTGCGGGAGCCGGCTGTGCCGCTGCGGGCTTTGCCTTGGGCTGCTGCTTTTCGGCAGCGGGCTTCTCGGGAGCCTTCTGTGCGGGAGCGACATTGAAAATGTCGGCAAGGCTTTCGACCTGATTATGCTGGGTCAGATACTCGAATATTACATCAAGCTCCGGATTCTCAAGCACCTGCATATGATTTTTAGGTGTGCTTGCATAATCGGTCAATATCTGGCTGATCTCCTTCGATGTAGAATTAAAGTCCTTCGCTACCTCGTGGACTCTGTATTTCATCATACTCATGCATTGTTCCTCCTCTTACCTTCCTCTTGTTCCTGCGTGGCACTTTGAGCATCTGGGTGCAGTCGCTTTAAAAGCGCATCGGCAAAGCCCCTGTCGCACACGGCTGCCATCGAGCAGCCCGGTTTCCCTGTCGCCGCCGAGATCTCATCCTTCGTATACGGCAATTCCGTGATTTTCAGTCTTGCCGCCGCAGCGAAGCCTTCAGCTCGTTTTCGGGCGTTTTGCGATGCATCGGTCGCTATCAGAATAAGCTTTGCATCGCCGTCCCTTGCGGCTTTTCCGGTTGCCGTCTCGCCGATGGATATGGCGTTTGCTTTGCGCATAAGTCCCAGTAGACTCAGCGTTTTATCCATCATCGCCCACCTCCATCCTTCGGTGCAGGCGATCGTATATCTCCGGCGGTACGGACATCTCAAATGCCTTTTCAATTGCCCTGCTTTTCTGTGCCTTTTTTAAACATTCGGGATCCGGACAAATGTACGCTCCCCTACCGGATGCCTTGCCCTTAAAGTCAAGGTCTATCTCGTTTTCCGGTGAGCGGACTATCCGGATAAGCTCCTTCTTGGGTTTCATCTCACGGCAGCCGAGACACTGCCTCATCGGTATTTTCTTTTGCATCTCGGTCGCCTCCTTTAATTTAAACAATAATTAAGCTTCGGATTCGGGCTTTATATCTATCTTATATCCGGTAAGCTTTGCGGCAAGTCTTGCGTTCTGGCCTTCCTTGCCGATAGCAAGGGAAAGCTGACTGTCGGGAACTATTACACGGCAGCTCTTTCCGTCCTCGAACATGGTGACGCTTACAACCTCGGAGGGTGCGAGCGCAGCGGCTATATATTCCTCGGGAGTCTCGCTGTACTTAATAATATCGATCTTCTCGCCGCCGAGTTCATTCACGATACCGGCAACACGGCCGCCCTTGGGACCGACGCAGGAGCCGATGGGATCAACATCGGGGTCATTTGACAAGACTGCCATCTTGGTACGGCTTCCGGCTTCACGTGCAATGGACTTGATCTCAACAGTGCCGTCGAAGATCTCGGGGACTTCAAGCTCAAAAAGTCTCTTGACAAGGCCGGGATGGGTGCGGCTTATCAGTACCTGGGGGCCCTTGGTGGAATTTCTGACCTCGACAACATAGACCTTTATGCGGTCGCCCTCGGTGAGGACTTCGGTTCTGATCCTCTCATTGGGAGAGAGCATCGCCTCGGTGAATTCACTGTTTGAGCTGATCCTGATAGAAACGCTGCCGTTTCTCGGCTCAATGCGGGATACAACACCTGTGAGTATCTCATGCTCCTTAGAGGTGAACTCCTGATATACTATGCCACGCTCTGCTTCGCGGATGCCCTGGATGATGACCTGCTTTGCAGCCTGTGCGGCAATTCTGCCGAACTTCTTGGTCTCAACGGGTACCTTTATCATGTCGCCGAGCTTGGCTCTCTTGGTGACCTTCTTTGCGGCTTCGATGTCTATCTCGACAGCGGGATCCTCAACAGCCTCGACCGCTGTCTTGTTGACATACATCTCAATACGCTTTCTGTCCTCATCAAGCAGGATCTCTACATTATCCGCACATTCGGGATTGTCCTTGCGGAACGCCGCCAGCATTGCCTGACGGATCTTATCGTACATGTACTCCTTGGGAATACCTTTTTCCTTCTCAAGGTCCTCAATTGCGGAGAAAAATTCTGCGTTCATTTTCTTACCCCTTTATAGTTGTTTGTCGTATTAAAACTTCGGATGCAGCCTTACTTGCGCTATCTGCTGCTTTTTGAATGTTGTCTCATCAACTGTTACATCGCCGTTTTCGTATGCCATAAGAATTCCCACAGCGGACTTCTTGCCGTTTACCGGCTGATAGAGGCGGATCTCAACCTCGGCTCCCATAAACCGATCAAAGTCCGAGGGCCTTTTAAGCTCACGGTCTATTCCCGCAGAGCCTACCTCGAACACATAACTGTCGGGTACGGGGTCTGCTTCGTCAAGCATGGGGTCAAGTCTTCTGCTGATGCGCTCACAATCGGCAACATCGACGCCGCCTTCCTTGTCGATAAACACTCTCAAATACCATCTTCCGGCTTCACGGACATATTCGACCGACCACAGTGAGCAGCCCTCTTCTTCGACCACGGGTCTTGCAATAGTCTCGACGGCTTCGGTTACTTTACTCATATAAAACTCCTACATAACATGAACAGGCCAACAAAAAGAGTGGGCTTCGACCCACTCTGATACTGACCTAACTAACTTACATTGGTATAATAACACCAAAGCCAATATATTGCAAGCATTTTTTATGCCCGAAACCGAGGTTTCGGGCATAAATCTCAATAAAATCTTTATTATCTGTAATGCGCACAGAATTCCTCAAAGCAAAGACCGTTCTCCATTATGAAGGCCGCTGCCTGAGTCCCGACATAGCGGTAATGCCACGGCTCATCGTATCCGGTTATATCTGCCTTTTCTGTCGGATAACGCTTGATAAAGCCGTATTTGGCACAGTTTTCGTCAAGCCATTCGTAGAATTCGGCATTCATCTTCATGTAATCATACACTGTATATTGCTGGTCGAACAGATCGACTGCAAGACCGGTTTGATGCTCACAGCATCCGGGGTAGGCTACTATCTCCTTTGCAAGCTCCGTCGCCTCATCAAAGCTGTAATCACCCTGCTCGGCAAGCTGAGTCGCCTTATCGTTGAATATTTTCTGCTGCTGAGAATACGAGACAAAGGAATCGCCGATATACATGGTGTAGCCTGCGTCCTTCGCTGCCTGAATAAGACTTCTGAGCGAGGATGCTGCATTTTCGTCAAAGCGAACCGAGGTCGTTCCTACCTGGATCGTATCGGGCGCATAGGTGCCAATCGAGTTTGACGGGGTAACAAGCATGTATTGCCATCTGGTTATGTCGATATTCGGATAATCCAAGCCATCCGGTGCCGTCACCTTGTCGGTGTCATCTTTGTTCTGATAATCGTCGAGAGGGTTCTTAAGGTTATCGGTTTTTAAAAACACATCGTCATATCCGCCTAAGATGACCTCCCCGGTGAGCTGAACTCGGGAGTTTACAATCAGAAAAAGGGCTGCAACAAGCATTATCATTGAAAATATCCACACGGTTCTTTTGACCCTCATTGCGTCCCCTCACTTTCCTTCATTTTTATATTTAATAATTATACCAAAACTTGCTCAACTAAGCAACTATTATTTAAATAAGGCAATCCTCCCCAAGGCTTTCCTTCAGCTTTTCAAGTGCCTTCTTTTCGATTCGTGAGACATATGATCGGCTTATGCAGCACTGCATTGCGGTTTCACGCTGGGTCAGCGGCGGCTTATTGTCAAGTCCGTAGCGCAGCCTAATTATCGCAGCCTCCCTTTCGTCAAGCACCTCATCCACTAGCTCTCTCAGCTTTTTGCATATCTCCAGTCTCCCTATCATATCGCACAGCTCATCTTCCTGTGCAAGCACATCCATGAGCGAAAGGCTGTTTCCGTCGCCGTCTGTGTCGAGTGCATCGGAAAGGCTCACATCCCCCGCCGATTTCTTTCGACTACGAAAGTACATAAGTATCTCATTTTCACAGCACCTGCTGGCATAGGTAGCAAGTCGGACGCCTTTATCCGGTCGGTAGGTATTTATGCCTTTTATGAGTCCGATCGTGCCGATGGATATGAGATCGTCAATGTCCTCATTTTGAGTGTAATACTTTTTGATTATATGGCTGACTAGTCTCATATTGTGTTCGACGAGCTTGTTTCTGGCATCAATATCACCATTCAGCCAAAGCTCGAGGTACTTTTTCTCCTCCTCTGCGCATAAGGGTGCGGGAAATGAGCCGTTTGGCGAAAGCCTCAGCATGAGAAGAGTCCCGCCGATCAGCAGCATAAGCACGGATCCAAACACTGAAATCACCTCGCTTCACCCTATTCCCCGCCTGTATGTCCCAATGCCTAAAACTTCTGCTTGCATAAATCGGCGCAAAAGGATAAAATGTCTTCATATCACACTTGGGGGATCTTATATGCACACACCTGACGACCTTTTCTATCACGATCACGGCGACGGAATACTTCACTGCCATGAGCACAAGCCGGAGGACAACATTGTTTCGCATGAGGAGCATGAGCATCCTCACCACAATCATCCTCACAGTCACGAGAACACCAAGGCTGTCGTTAATCGTCTTTCGAGGGCTATCGGTCATCTGGAATCCGTTAAGCGCATGGTTGAAAGCGGTCGGGACTGCACCGATGTGCTCATTCAGATCGCTGCCGTTCGTTCGGCTCTCAACAGTACGGCAAAGGTCATCTTAAAGGATCATCTTGAACACTGCATCACCGATGCTGTCGAATCCGGCGAAGCTGAGCGCATCGAGGAACTCAACGCTGCGATAGACAAATACATTAACTGAACACAAAAAGGTACAGTCCTTTCGGACTGTACCTTTTTTAATATCAAATTACTTATTACTTAGCATTGAAGATCTTGAAAATGCTGTCGAAGGGGTCTTCCTCACCGGCGGGTGCGGGAGCGGGAGCTTCCTTCTTCTCTGCCTTTTCGGCTGCTGCGGTGTAAAGTCCGCGGGGGCTCTCACGAACGGGCTCCGCTGCCTTTACGGGTGCAGGCTCGGACTTTGCGGGAGCTTCTTCAAAACCTGTTGCGATAACGGTAACTCTGATCTCGTCCTGCATGCTCTCGTCGAAGGTTGCGCCGAAGATGATGTTTGCATCGGGATGTGCAGCTTCCTGAACGAGGTTTGCTGCTGCTTCGACATCCTCGAGGCCCATATCCTCGGAGCCGGTGATATTGATAAGAACACCGTGAGCACCGTTGATGGAGGTCTCCATAAGAGGACTTGCAACCGCCATACGGGCGGCATCCTCTGCCTTGCCCTTGCCCGCTGCACGGCCAACGCCCATATGTGCAAAGCCGGCATTCTGCATGATGCAGGTAACGTCTGCGAAGTCAAGGTTAATGAAGCCGGTGTTCTTTATGAGGTCGGAAATGCTGGTGACGGCCTGACGAAGAACATCGTCTGCAATTTCAAATGCGTTAGCAAGGGTGACCTTCTGGTCGGTGGCGTACTTGAGGCGATCATTGGGGATGATAAGCAGGGAGTCAACTCTGCCGAGCATTTCCTTGATACCTGCGTTTGCCTGATCCATGCGGCGTTTACCCTCGAACTTGAAGGGCTTGGTAACAACACCGACGGTGAGTATTCCTGCTTCACGGGCAATGTCAGCTACGGTGGGTGCCGCACCGGTACCGGTACCTCCGCCCATGCCAGCGGTTATGAATACCATATCGGCATCTTCCATAGCCTTTGCGATATTGTTGCGGCTCTCCTCCGCACTCTTTTTGCCTATTTCGGGATCGGAGCCTGCACCCTGACCGTGGGTCAGCTTCTCACCGATCTGGATCTTCTGATCGGCATTGGAGACTGCCAAAGCCTGCTTGTCGGTATTGACTGCGATAAACTCAACGCCCTGAGTTCCGCCCTTTACCATTCTGTTAACAACATTGTTGCCGGCACCACCGATACCGACGACTTTTATAGTAACCACATTTTCGGGTCCGAGATCGGCTTTGAAATCCATTTTAGTTCCTCCAATATTTTTTATTTAAGAACATGGCACTTGCCATTGTCAGATTTTTGCGGTGTATCACATTTTATAACGAATTTCCTTACAGGTCAATACATTTTTCCTCTGTTATGTAAACAAAGTTTTAAATATAATGTTAATTCGGGTTGAAAATGACCTTATTTTCGTCTGAAAGATCGAGAGTTCCCGCATCATCGGGGCTTAGTTTGGAAACAGCGGAGAGCATTTTGCCGAATTTATACTCCGTGTCGTCAAGCTCACCGAACTTCACCGTGAAGCGACTTTGATACTCTATCACGGGATCGGAGGCGGATGAAACATCGATCGCAGTAATATGCCCTTCTATTCCCCTAAGCTTTATCTGCTCAAGTATCTGAATAAGATACTCAAGCTTGTCCTTTTCGTTTTCAGGTACGGCTATATTATCACCGACCGAGGCGGTACTCACTGTAAGTCCGGTGATCTCCGGAAGCACAAGAGGATCGTCCTCATCCACGGTGCCGAGGAACTTCCCGCTGTGTGTCACAGACCACAGCTCGTCCCCTACGCTGATGCTTGCCACTGCTCTGCTTTCCTCAACTACTATCGTGCAGCTGTTCGGCAGCTCTCTTACTATGCTGACGGAATCGACATACGGCAGCTTTACCACCACTCTGCTTCCGGCGGATATGCGATTTATGAAAAACAGGTTATCGCCTATCTGAATACCGGAAGCATCGATGATGTCCTGATCTGAGTATATTGAGTTGCCCTCAACATTTATCGTCGAGATTTTGAAGAACACGCTCATGGTAAGTATTATTGCCACTATGATAAGGAAAAATGTAAGCGGTCTGTTTGCTCTGCGGCGTTTGCCGGGCAATGAAGCTTCGGTATCGCGCTTCACATAGTAATCATTTGTACTGCTCATACACCTATGTCTCCATGTAAATATCTGCACCGAGCGATCTCAATCGCCCGTCAAGCCTTTCGTAGCCTCGCATTATATGTCCCGCATCAATAATAAGGCTTTCGCCGTTTGCGGAAAGAGCGGCGATTATCGCGGCGGCGCCGCCTCTGAGGTCAGTCGTCTCTGCGATCGCACCCTCAAGACTCCGAACGCCCCACACCGTCGCCTCTCTGCCGTTTACTCCGATGTCCGCGCCGAAGCGGCGAAGCGTCATTGCATGGGCAAATCTGTCGGCGAAAACGGTTTCTTTAAATTGGCTTTTGCCATGAGCCTTTAAAAGTGCCGCCATTAAAAGGGGCTGGGAGTCAGTCGGAAAGCCTGGGTAAGGTCGGGTCACGATGTCGCTTTGCGCACAAAGCTTTGCATCGGATGAAAGCCTCACACTGCGCTTTCTGCTTATTATATCACATCCCGCCGCATTTAGGAAGTGCAAAAGAGGCGAAAATTGCGTCGGATCAAGCCCTCGAAGCTCAATATCACCACCGCAGGCTGCCGCAGCACACAAAAATGTCGATGCCGCTATGCGATCCGGCATTATCCTGTGACCGATGTGTTCCTCATGCTCAAAGCCGCATATCGTTATTCTGCCCGTTTCGGCACCGCTTATGAAGGCTCCGAGTTTTCGCAGGTAATCCTGGAGTTCCGTTATCTCCGGTTCCTTTGCGCAGCCGTGGATCGTTGTCACACCTCGAGCCATGCATGCTGCGATCATTGCGTTTTCGGTAGCACCGACGCTTGGATATTTGAGCTCTATGTGCGCACCCGAAAGCTTCGGCGCACGGCAGACTATGGTGCATCCATCCTCCTCGATCTCAGCACCCAAATCCTCAAGTGCCGAAAGGTGCATATCAATGGGTCTTTCACCCAGCTTGCAGCCACCCGGTCTGTAGAGCTTCACCTCACCGCAGCGTGCAAGCACCGCTCCCATGAAAAGCACCGATGAGCGCATTGACTCCATCATTTCTCTGGGTATCTCGCAGCGGCTCACATTATGAGAGTCTATGTAAACATCGTTGCCGTCCTGTTCGGCGGTGCAGCCGAGATGACGCAGTATCTTGAGGGATGCCTCAACGTCACTGAGCTGCGGTACATTCATAAGCTCCGTGACCGACGGGCTTATGAGCGATGCAGCCAGAATGGGCAGCACCGAATTTTTCGAGCCCTGGACGAAGCAGCAGCCGTGGAGTCTGTTTCCGCCCTTAACATGCCATATAGCCATAACAAAACCTCGCAAGCTTTAGACTGAAATCAGCTCATTCTATGCTGCGAGGTTTGATATTGCTATTTTGCGCAAAGCTCCAGTAGTTTTTCGACTATCGTTTCCGTTGCGTTTTTAACCGCAAGGGTACCCATTGCGTCCGACATGGAAGCAAGACGCTTTTTGTCCGAAAGCAGTTTTTCGACTTCGGAGTACAGTGCCTCGGCACTGAGGTCTTTTTCCTCTAAAAGCTCCGCACCGCCTGCGTTTTTCACTACGCTTGCGTTCTTGAATTGGTGGTTGTTGGTGACATTCGGAGAGGGTACGAAGATAGTCGGCTTGTGCATATAAGTCAGCTCCGAGATCGTGGACGCTCCCGCACGGCACAGAACGAGGTCGGCTGCCGCCATAACTCTGGGCATATCGTAGATATAGCGTCTTACCTCAAGTCCGTATTTTTCATGCTCAGGCACGGTCTCGGAAAGCTTTTGCGTCATACCGTCGTAGCCGTCCGATCCCGCCGAATGGATTAGTCTGAACGGAGGCTCGGAGCTGCAAAGCTCAATGAAGTCCGACATAACGGCGTTCATCCTCGATGCGCCGAGCGATCCCCAAACGGAGAGGATGAGCGGTTTGTCGGGAGATATTCCAAGCTCCGCCTTTGCCGCTTCCTTTGTGTATTTTGAAAACTCACCTCTGACGGGAGTTCCGGTGACGCAGACCTTTGAGGGGTCGGAGTAATGGCTCTTGCTTTCCTCAAAGCCGACCATAATAAGGTCAACGGCTTCACTGAGCATCTTTGTCGTGAGACCGGGGACTGCGTTGCTTTCATGCACCGCAGTCGGTATGCCGAGTTCGGATGCCGCCTTTAAAACCGCATAGCAGACATATCCGCCTGTGCCTACAACGATGTCCGGCTTAAATCGCCGCATTATTTTCTTAGCGGCATGCTTTCCCCTGAAAATGTTCACAAAGGACTTTATATTGTGGCATATATCTTTGGGAGAGTGACCCCTTCTAAGACTGTTGACTTTTAATGAAACAAAGTCATAGCCGCTTTTGGGGACAAGCTCCTTTTCCATATTTATCTCGGTTCCGACGAAGAGTATCTCGCAGTCGGGCATAAGCTCCCTGAGCCTTCCCGCAACCGCAAGTGCCGGATTGATATGTCCCGCGGTGCCGCCGCAGGCAAATAAAAATTTCATATCCTATTCCCCGTTAAGCCTGATTGTTTTTCTCGATGCGCTGAGGATGATCCCCATTTCCGCCATTTGTATTAAAAGCGCCGTTCCACCGTAGCTGAAAAACGGCAGTGATATGCCGGTGCATGGTATGAGATTGGTCACGACCGCAACATTCAATATGACCTGTATCGCAAGGAGCGTGGTAATTCCCGCCGTAACAAGAAAGCTGTATCGGTCGGGACAGTTCATTGCGATGCGGTATCCTCTTAAAATAAGAAGCGAAAATATAAATAATATCAGCACCGCACCGATAAAGCCCAGTTCCTCGCAGACGACAGAAAAGATAAAGTCGTTATGCTCCTCCGGCAGATACAGATACTTTTGCCGGCTTTGACCTATGCCCTGCCCCGATAAGCCTCCGGAGCCTATCGTGTATAGCGACTGCACTATCTGATAGCCCTCATCCGATGTGGACGAAAAGGGGTCGAGCCAGGTCGTTATCCTCGTTGAAGCATAGGGAAAGAGTGTGAGAAGTACTGCTATCGCTCCGCCTGCGAATACTCCGGCCATGATAAACCATATGAGCCTTGCTCCGCCGAGAAAGATCATTATGCCGCCGATAGCAACTATAATAATGCTTGCGGAAAAGTGCGGCTCCAAAACAAGCAGTGCTACGATCAGCAGGAGTATCGCCGCGAAGGGCAATATGCCGTATCTGAAGCTCTTCATTTTGCCTCGGTTATTGCATATCATGACGGCAAAGGAGAGTATGACGGCAAGCTTTGCGATCTCCGACGGTTGGAGCGTCAGGCTGCCTATGCCTATCCATCGCCTTGCTCCGTTTGCATCAACACCTATAAGCGGCACCGAAAGCAGCAAAAGAAGCGAAACGACAAGCAGCGGCATTGAAAATCGCTTGTAGAAGCCCATGGGCAGCTTTGAGCAAAAAAGCATCGCCGCAATGCCTAAGAGCGCGAAAATGAGTTGGCGGACGAAGTAATATGTCGGGCTTCCGCCCGTAACATTGCTTGGGTCGTAATATGCCCTCGGATAGCTTGCCGACAGCACCGATATAACTCCCGTTAAAAGCAGCAAAAGCACAAGCACGAAAAATGTCGTATCAAAGCCTCTGCGCTTTACCTTATCATTTGTTTCCGAAACGGTGAGTCTTGCGGTGCCGTACTGCATCGTACCGCCACCTCCTCAGTGTTATTGGAAACGATTATATATGCCGAGGAACGAAATAATTGCAAAAACAAGGGAGACAGAAGTGAAAAGAACAAAAAGCTCCTTCTCTTTCCACTTCTTGCCCGTCCATCCGCCCATTTCGAGATGATGATGGAAGGGTGCCATTTTGAACACTCTCTTGCCGTGAGTGAGCTTGAAGTAAGTCACCTGAATAATGTCGGATAGAGTCTCAAGAAGATAGACCATACCGAGAGTTATGAGTATGAGCGGCATATCGCAGGCAAAGGCAAGTGCGGCAATTGCACCACCCAAGAACAGCGATCCGGTGTCGCCCATGAAAACTTTGGCAGGGTTGAAATTATAGATAAGGAAGCCCATCAATCCGCCCAGCATTGCGGATGCGAATATGCCGACGGAGAGGAATCTTTCGCCGACATAGAAGGTCAGTACGACGAAGAAGAAGCACACGGGCAGTGAGGTTCCGCTTGCAAGTCCGTCAACACCGTCGGTTATATTGACGGCGTTGACCGTACCGACGATTATAAACGCCGCGAGGATGAAATACAGTGCTTCGGGAATGTGCCACTCTATATTGAAAAACGGAATGTAAAGCTCAGTCCTTATATAGCCCAGCTTACGCAGCAGCAGAACAAACGCAAGTGCGGCAACGAGCTGGAGGAGGAACTTTGCCTTTGCGCTCAAGCCTAGGTTCGTCTTCTTCCTGAGCTTTTCCCAGTCATCCAGAAAGCCTATCGCTCCGAAGACGAGGGCGAAAACAAGGATGAAAATGTGGGTGAAGTCACCTTCAAGCATGGGAACAAAGCCCACGGTAAGGCAAACAAAGGCGATCGCTATTATGAACATAACACCGCCCATGGTCGGTGTGCCGGACTTCGACATATGCCATGTGGGGCCGTTCTCCTTTATCTCCTGCCCTGCCTTCATCTTGCGAAGCCAGGGGACATAGAACTTGCCTACTACCGCAGCAACGAAAAACGATATTACAAATGCAAGTATGAGCTGTGTTGTCATTTGTTCTTTCTCTCCTCTATATGATCTGCAACGATCTCTCTTTCGTCCATGTGGTGCTTTTCGTGACCTACGACCTGATAATCCTCGTGACCCTTGCCGGCAAGCAGGATGACATCGCCGCTTTGGTGATTATCCATTGCGCTGCGTATTGCTTCAACCCTGTCGCAAATGACGGTGTAGGGCGTATCTGAGCCTTCCATGCCGACAAGTATCTCGTCGATTATGCTTTGCGGGTCCTCGGTGCGGGGGTTGTCGCTTGTAACTATCACAAAGTTTGCGTACTTTGCCGCAACCGCTCCCATGATGGGGCGTTTTGTTCTGTCTCTGTCACCACCGCAGCCGAACAGTGCGACAAGTCGTGCGTTTTCGTTTATTCTAAGTGCCTTCAGTGCGTTTTCCAGTGCATCGGGAGTGTGAGCATAGTCTATGACCATTGTGTAGTCGCCGTCGGTCGGAACAAGCTCCATCCTGCCCTTTACGCCCTTTGCGCTTTGCATTGCATCGGCACAGTCTTTAAGGCTGAGTCCCAGCGAAAGACCTGCCGATATGACGCACAGCGCATTATAGACCGAAAACTTGCCCGGAATACAAAGATTTACCTTTTCCCGTTCCGTATCGGTGCATGCGAAAAATTCGATTCCCGAGGGAGTAAGACGGACATTTTCCGCTCTGAGCGTTGCATTGTCGGAATCTACCGAATAAGTCATGATCTCGCAGTCGGCATTATCTATCATAAAGCCGCTCCATTTATCGTCGGCGTTTATGCAGCCCTTTGTGCAGATTTTGAACAGTCTCGACTTCGCTTCGGCATAGTTTTCCATGGTCTCGTGGAAGTCAAGGTGATCCTGAGTGAGATTTGTGAATATGCCGAGATCGAAATGCACTCCCGCAACTCTGTCAAGGCAGAGCGAATGAGAGGACACCTCCATAACGACATGGGTACAGCCGGAATCCGCCATCTCTCTGAACAGACGCTGGAGTTCAAAGCTTTCGGGGGTGGTGCGTTCGGAGTGGATAAACTCGCTGCCTATCATATTGCCGTTGGTGCCGATAAGCCCAACTTTTGCGTCAAGCTTTTCTTCGAGCATATGTTTTAAAAGATAGGTGGTCGTGGTCTTTCCGTTTGTTCCGGTGACGCCGATAACGGTCATCTCCTTTGAGGGATTGCCGAAAAGCTCACAGCTTGCAAGCGCTAAGGCAAGCCTGCTGTCGTCCGTGAGAGCGTAGGGTATGTCGATCTCCGGTCTGTCCTGACAGATCACCGCAGCGGCACCTGCCTCGACAGCAGAATTTATATACTTATGTCCGTCAAACTCAAAGCCCTTTACGGCAACGAAAATGTCCCCCTCCTTAACGGTGCGGGAGTCATAGCTTATGCCGCCGACCTCGGTATCGCCGCCTTTGAGCTCAATGATATTCAAATTCCTGACTATTTCCGAAAGCTTCATATTTCTTTCCTCTGCGCTTCAGTATTTCCCAAGCAGGCTCTCGTCCTTATCGACAAGGGTCACCGTAATGACGGTGCCGTAAGGCGCCCTGCTGCCGGATGCTATGCTTTGGGATGTTATTGTCATATGCTCCGCATCGGGTACTCCGGATGCGGTCTTGATATACAGTCCGTATGCGGCGAGGGTGTTCTTTGCCTCCCCGTAGCTCATGCCCTTGAGATTCGGCACGGTCTGCGTTGTCTGTGGCGGCTCGGCATCGGCGTACAGCAGTATCGTGCTTCCGGATGCGACAAGGCTTCCATGAGCGGGAAGCTGCTTTGTTACGGCACTTCCGCTGCCGATGACTCTTGCTGAAAAGCCCTCTTCTTTGAGCTTTTTCTCCGCATCGGCAATGCCGAGTCCGGAAACATCCGGAACGGTCTTATCGGCGGTATCGTTTTCCTCCTCCGCCTCATAGCCCATGTACGGCAGAATATCTGCAAACATTTTGCCCACCGTCGGCGCCGCCATCTGACCGCCGCTTATATAAACACCCGATTCATTTGACGGTGAGTCAAGCAGGACAAGGATCGCAATATCGGGGTCATCGGCGGGGGCAACGCCTATGAATGAGACGATGTATTCCTTTTTGCCGGTTTCGGCCTGAAGGCTGACCTTTTCGCTGGTACCTGTCTTGCCGCCTATCCTGTACCCCGCAACGGCTGCGTTTCTGCCCGTTCCGTCATTGGGATCGCCGACGACTTGCTCCAAAATGCGGCACACGGTCTCGCTCGTGTCCTCACTTATCACCCTGCGTACTGCCTTCGGCTCACGATTATACACCGTATTCCCGTTTTCGTCCAGCATTCTTTCTACAATATACGGTTGCATCAGCGTTCCGCCGTTAACGCAGGCACTCACGGCGGTAATTAGCTGGAGCGGAGTTATGGTGAAGGTCTGTCCGAAAGATGCCGCCGCAAGCTGTGAAAGATTCTTTTCGCTGCAAAATGTGTCCCTGCTCCACCAGATGCTCCCGCTCTCACCGCCTATGTCTATACCGGTCTTGGCGGTAAGCTGACTGCTGTTATCGTCTGTCAGCGTAAGAAAGCCGAAGGCGTCGCAATAGCGATAAAATGCCTCTGCGCCGACCCTCATTCCGATGTTTACAAATGCGACATTGCATGAATGCTGCACCGCCTGAGTAAGCGTCTGTGCGCCGTGACCACCGCTTTTCCAGCACCGCACGGGACTTGTTCTGCCCATAACGGCAACGGTGCCGCCGCAGTAAAAGCCGTCGCTTTCGGAGATTGCGCCCTCTTCGAGTGCCATCGATAGCGTTATTATCTTAAAAGTTGAGCCCGGCTCATAGGTGTCCGATATGGTCTTGTTGCGCCATTGAAGCTGCTGCGCCTCTGCCAAAATCTCCGACTTTTTATTCTGATCCTCTTCTGCCTCGACAGCAGCTTTTGCCTCGTCGCTCACATCAAGGAAATTGTTAAGGTCAAAATCGCCCAAAGACGCCATGGCAAGTATCTTGCCGGTGTTGACATCCATAACGATCGCTCCAGCTCCGTTTTGAATGTCGTAATCCGCGACAGCCTGACGGAGATGCTTTTCCACATAGTACTGTATAGTCGAATCAATCGTCGTTACTATATCTCTGCCGCTTTCGGCCTCTACATAGCTTTCATAGCTTGTAAACGGGAGATCGCTGCCCGCTGCGTTTGTGAGCCGTTTATAGCTCCCAGCAGTTCCTGACAGTGATGAATTATACCATGCCTCGATACCGTTTAAACCGTAATTGTCCGTTCCGACGAAGCCTATCACATGGCAGGCAAGAGACGAATGAGGATAATAGCGTTTTGAATCGCTTTCAAGCCTTACGCCTTTTATCCCGTACTCCTCTTTGAAGCGCCGTATCTCGTCAGCCTTATCAGGCTCCAGCTTTCTTGCGACCGTCGTGTACCACGATGCGCCGTTTTCGGTCTTTTTGAGTATGTCCTCTTTGGGTATGTCGAGGATCTCGGAGAGCTTTTCGGCTATAAATTCCTTATCTTCTCCGTGCATTTCGATCTCCGCAGGGCTTAAATACACATTCTCGACATCTGCGCTCATCGCAAGGATGTTCATGTTGCAGTCGTAGATCGTTCCTCGCACCGCAGATGTTCCGGTGGTACGAAGCTGCTGGCTTATCGCAAGTCCTTCGTAAAGCTCATGATCCCTTATCTGTATCACATAAAGCCTCGCTGCCAGCACCCCGAACAAGAGTATGCCGCACACTGCTGCAAGAAATAGTGTGCGGCGAAGCATCGCCCTGTTTGGGGCGGAAAACGCATTGCTGTTCTTCGATCCTTTCATATTAGCTCCTTTGCCGCCGAATATCCTTTCTAAATGATATTTAGTCAAGCTTTAAATATTCCGCCAAGGAGCTTATCCTTTTGCCTTATCTTCGTTTATTTGTATCTCACAAACTCTTCACCGCCATCGAGGCTTTGCCTCTGCCATGGGTACGGTGTTTGCATCCCGAGGACATTCCTTGCATAAGCTTCGATCTCCGCAAGATCCGTCCTTTCCTCAAGCTCTATCATGAGACGGCGGCTCTCGCTCTCGATCTCATGAAGCTCCGCTTTAAGCTCATAGAACTCCGCTTGCCTTTTGGTAAGCTTTGCTCTCAGAATGAGGCTTAGTATAAGTATAACTACCGTTACTGTGCCGAAGACCGCAAAAAGGGTCGCTTTCATCACTGTTCTGAAGCCTCGGCTTGAGCTTTTGTTCAAAGATCCTCACCTTACACTCTCTCGGCAACTCTCAGCTTTGCGCTGCGAGACCGAGGATTAAACTCCAGCTCATCCGCACTCGGTAATATCGGTTTTCTCTGTACGCTCTTTAAAGTCTGCTTAAAGCCGCAGACGCATATGGGGGCTTCTCTGGGGCAGGTGCAGCCGTTTTCCCTTGCAGCAATCCCCTGCTTCACTATCCTGTCTTCAAGCGAATGAAAACTTATAACGCAGAGCCTGCCTCCGATTTTCAGCTTGTCCGGTGCCGTCTGCATCATGCGCTCTACCTCGTGAAGCTCATCGTTTACCGCAATTCTTATCGCCTGGAAGCTGCGCTTTGCGGGGTGCTGCTTTTCTCTCAACGCTGCAGCAGGCATTGCGCTTTTTATTATATCAACAAGCTCCAGCGTGGTCTCGATGGGGCTTTGCTCCCTTGCTTCGCATATTTTCGATGCTATGCGCTTTGCATAGCGTTCCTCGCCGTAGTCCCATAGTATACGGCAAAGCTCATCGAAGGAGCGTTCGTTTACGACCTTGTACGCAGTTAAGCTGCTCATGGAATCCATACGCATATCAAGGGGTGCATCGTTCATGTACGAAAAGCCTCTTTCGCTTTCGTCAAGCTGCGGAGAGGAAACTCCGAGATCGAAAAGCATACCGTCAACAGCCTCTATCCCAAGCTTATCGAGTATATCGGCGGCATCGGAGAAGTTGCCGTGTACAAGCGTCATCTTATCCGCAAACCCGGAAAGCCTTTCTCCTGTTCTTCTGATGGCGCTTTCGTCCCTGTCGATACCGATAAGGCGGCCGGTTGTCAGGCGTTTTAAAATCTCACCCGAATGCCCGCCGAGTCCCAATGTACCGTCAAGGTATATGCCGTCCGGCTTAATATTAAGCCCCTCGATGCATTCGTTTAAAAGCACCGAAATGTGCTTCGGTGCGGGGGCGGTGTCGGTTTTTGTCATATCAAAACTCCAGCTCTCGCATTACATCTGCGATATTTTCAAAGCTCATCTCGGCAGCAGCCACCTTGTCCCACTCGCCTTCGTCCCATATCTCGGCATGGCGATTGCAGCCGACTACCGCTACGCTTTTTGTCAGTCCGGCATATTCTCTGAGATGCTGCGGGATAAGTATCCTTCCCTGATTGTCGAGCTCACACTTTGCCGCAAAAGCAAACAGCGGTCTCATGCTGCGCTGGCGAAGCTGCGTCATGGCGTCCACCCTGTCGGAAAATCGCTGCCAGCTTTCGGCACTGTATGCGCAGAGGCACTTTTCCGTTGACAGTGTAACATAAAAAACGTCGCCAAGCTCGTCTTTGAGCTTTGCGGGAATGAACAGTCTGCCTTTTGCGTCAAGGTTGTGTCTGTATTCTCCGGTCACCGTTTGCACCTCCGATAATCAGCGGGTGTTGCACTTTGCTCCACTTTCCCCCACTATTATGAATTATAGATGCCAAACGATGAAAAAGCAAGCCCTTTTTGTCAAAGGGCTTGCGACTTTTGTGAAAATTATGCTTCTTTCTCGGCTTCTTCGGCAACGACTTCCTCGGATGCGGTGCCTGCCAGGGATACGAAGCTCGAGCGGGAGCGATTTATAGCCTTCAATGCGTCTGCCACGGTTTCCTCGGTGCGGCGAAGGATCTCGTCAACATACTCATTGGCGACACGGCGAAGCTCCTTGGATTTGAACTCTGCATTGGCAACAAGCTCTGCGGAATGCTTCTGAGCGACACGGACTATCTCCTGCTCCTCAAGCAGAGCCTTTGCCTTGTCCTCCGCATTCTTGCGAATGGACTCAGCCTCACGCTTTGCGCTGTTAATAAACTCATCTCTTGCCGAAACGAGACGCTTTGCCTCGGAAAGCTCAACGGGAAGGCAATCCTTGATGTCGTTGAGAATGTCAAGAGCCTTATCTCGCTCAACTATGCACTTATCGTTGCCAAGGGGAACACCCCATGCTTCGGATATCATTGTATACATCTCTTCGATGAGTTCCATTACTTCTTTATTATCCATTGTTATGCCTCCATAATTTAGCTTTTTTCTCAACCTCGTCTATTATCTCGCATGGGACAAAATCGGTAAGATCGGCACCGTAGCTCGCCATTTCACGAACCACGGAGGAGCTTAAAAAGGTATATTTCTCGCTGGAAGTCAGAAACATCGTTTCAAGTGATGGGTTTATCTTTTTGTTTATAAGGCTCATCTGGAACTCATATTCAAAGTCCGATGCTGCACGGAGACCTTTTACTATGACCGCTCCGTCATACTTCTTGGCATACCCTGCAAGAAGTCCGTCAAATGTATCGACCTCGACATTGGGGAAGCGTTCGACTACCCTCTTTGCCATGTCTACCCTTTCATCGATCGTGAACATGGGTGATTTCTTCGTTGCGTTGGTCATGATGCAGACGATGACTTTGTCGAATATCTTAGAGGTCCTTCTGATGATGTTCAGGTGGCCTAAGGTTATGGGGTCAAAGCTGCCGGGACATATAGCAAGACTCATTTACCTGTCTCCTTGCCGTAGGTTGTAAGCTTTATTCTGCCGTATCTGTACTCCTTAAGCTTTGCGTACGGTGATTTAAGCTCCGGCAGTATCTTTTCACGGGCACTTTCGCATACAATTATACCACCTTCGTTCAAGATGTCAACGGAATAAATGATTTGCAGGGCTTTCTCGACAAGTTCAGTTGCGTAAGGGGGGTCGATAAGTATGAGATCATAGCTTCCTCCCCGCTTTAAAAACTCAATTGAATCGTCACGCACTACTCTTTCGTTCAGACCGCAGCTTTTGAGGTTTTCCTTAACGAGTGCCACCGATGCAGCCGACGCATCGACGAAGGTACACTCCTTTGCGCCCCTGCTCATGCATTCGATGCCGAGCTGACCCGTACCCGCAAACAGATCGAGGACACGGCGGCCTTCAATGTCGAACTGAATGATATTGAACAGGGATTCCTTGACCTTGTCGGTCGTCGGGCGAATATCGTAGTCGGCAGGCTCTTTAAGCTTTTTGCCTCTGAGTTCTCCGCTTATTACTCTCATTTTTCATCCTCGCTTTTGTGATAATGGGCATAAATTGCCTCTGCGCAGTTTTTCGGCACCGCCTCGGAAAGCTCCTCGACGCTTGCTGCCTTTATCGCCTTTAGGGTCTTGAATCTTTGCAGCAGCTCATTGCGGCGTTTGTCCCCGACTCCGGGGATCGAAGTAAGCTCCGAACCGAAGCTCGATTTTCGGAGTGAACGCTGGTACTCGATCGCACTGCGATGCGTTTCCTCCTGTATCCTGCCGATGAGCGAAAACACAGCCTGATTTGCCGCTATGCCTATCTCCTCGCCGTCGGGTGATACAAGTGCCCTCGTCCTGTGGCGGTCATCCTTTACCATACCGAAGACCGGAACAAAAAGTCCCAGCTCATTGAGTGCTTCCTCTGCGACCGTTGCATGGCGGTCACCGCCGTCTATAAGCAAAAGCTGCGGAAGCTCCGTAAATCCCGGTGACGCATCGACATACCTTTTGAATCTTCGGTATACAGCCTGATGCATACTGCCGTAGTCATTGCGCATGTCCAGTCCCTCGATCCTGAATTTGCGGTAGTCCTTCTTATACGGCTTTCCGTCCTTATGCACGGTCATCGCCGCAACTATTCCGCTGTCACCGAGGTTTGAGACATCGAAGGCTTCGATGCGCTGAGGGTATTCGGGGAGCATCAGTGCATTCTCAAGCCATTTCAAAGCCCCCTGTATCCGCTGCTGACCTGTTGTCGCCCGGAGGATCTCCTCCTCGGCGTTCTTCCTTGCCCTTGCGCACAGGCGCAGCTTGTCTCCCCTCTGGGGTACTTCGATATAAACTCTGTGTCCCGCAGCATTGGAGAACAGTCCCTCAAGCTCGTCCTTATCCTCCGGCTCTACAGGGAGCAAAAGGTGCTTCGGGAAGTCTCTTTCGGCGGAGTAATACTGCCTTATGAGCTGAGAGATCGCCTCTTCGTCGCTCTCTAAGGGTTCATCTATGAAAACCGCATCCTTCTCACGAAGGGCACCGTTATCGAATCTCAAAACGGTAAAGCAGCATTTTGCCCCTCTTACAAAGCCAACGGCATCGGTATCTCTGAACGACAGTGCGATCACGCCCTGCTTGTTTTTAAGCGTCTCGATCGCACGCATCCTGTCCCTGAGTTCGGCTGCAAGCTCGAATTTCAGTTCCTCGGATGCCTTTTCCATTTCGGCTTTTAAGCTTTCGGTCAGCTCCTTTGTCTTGCCCTCAAGTATGAGGCAGGCTTCGTTTATCAGGTCATTATATTCATCAATGCTCCTGTTGCCTCTGCACCAGCCGAGGCAATTGCCCATGTGGTAATTCAGGCACGGACGCTGCTTGCCAAAGTCCCTCGGAAAACGCTTTGCACAGGTGGGAAGCTTTAATGCCTTGCACACCGCATCGATTATCTCCTTTGATACCGATCTGCCGCCGAAAGGACCGAAATAGTCTGCATTATCGGCTTCTGCTTTATTGGAGAGCGCGAACTTCGGATACGGAAGGCTTTTGTCCAGCCTTATGAACGGATAGCCCTTATCGTCCTTTAATAATATGTTATAGTGCGGCTTATACTGCTTGATGAGAGAGTTTTCAAGTACCAAAGACTCAAACTCGGACTCAACGACTATAACTTCGAAATCCGAAACATGGCTCACCATCGCCTCGACCTTCGGAAGATGCGACCCTCGAAAATAGCTCGTGACCCTGTTTTTGAGTTTCTTTGCCTTGCCGACATATATAACGGTGCCGTCCGAGTCCCTCATTATATAGACACCCGGAAGCAGCGGCAGCATATTCGCTTTTTGCAGCAAACTGTCAGACATTGTGTATCCTCATATTAGAATAAGGGCGTGTCTTAACTGTGACACGCCCTTACTTTGCTCAATTCATTACTCGGAAAAATCGGATGCAATAAGATCGGTCAGGGTATTTATCGCATCTTCCTCATCATTGCCGTCGGCGATGAGGTTTATGGAGGTACCCTTTACGATGCCGAGGGAAAGAACACCGAGGAGGCTCTTTGCGTTTACGCGGCGATCCTCTTTCTCGATCCAAATGCTGCTCTTAAACTCGTTTGCCTTCTGTATAAAGAAAGTGGCAGGTCTTGCATGAAGTCCGACCTGATTGTTGATAACTACTTCTTTCGTAAGCATGCTCGACACTCCTTAACCCCTAATAAAGATTATTAACTACTTTAGCAAATTATTTAAAAATCGTCAACCGAATTTGTATGTTTTGTAGATTTACACATTATTCGGGAAAATATTCGGCGGCTTTTATTTCAATTCGACTATTGTTACGCCGCTTTCTCCTTCGCCGAATCTGCCGAGTCGATAGCTTTTTACAAGCTTGTTGCGCTTTAGCATCTGCTGCACCGCAGCCCTCAGTGCGCCGGTACCTTTGCCGTGGATTATTCTGACGGTTTTGAGCTTTGCCATAACGGCGTTATCGATATACTGCTCCGCTGCGTTTACCGCTTCAAGCGACTCCATGCCGCGAAGATCGATCTCCGGCGAAACGGAAGCTGTGCGTACCGATGCCCCGCTGCTGACTGCCGTCTTTTTCTTAAGCGTTAGGCCTTCGATCACGCTGACCTCGCTTTGCTTTGCTTTGACCGTCATTATTCCCGCCTTGAGTTCTAAGCTTCCGTCGGGATTTACGGCTGTGACCTCCGCCTTGACGCCCATTGAGATTATCTCGACCGTATCACCAGCTTTGGCGGCTCTCGTCGGCTTGCGTTCCTCCGTTGTCGGCTTTTCGGGTGCTTTAAGCTGCGACTCCGATTCGTTCAGCTTTCTGCGAAGTGCGCTTCTTGCCTCGTTTATCTCGTGAGCCTCCTGCTCCTCGTTGAGCTTTTTGCGCATTTCGTCAAGCTCGGAGAAGGTCTCCTCCGCCGTTTTGCGGGCATCTTCGATTATTCTGCGGGCTTCCCTGCGGGATTTCTCGTCCGCCTTTTCGAGTCTTACCGAAAGCTCCGCCTTTAAAAATGCCGCCTTCTTTGCGTTTTCCTCGGCTTCACGGAGCTTCTTGGCTGTCTCATCCCTGTCCCGCTCAAGAAGAAGCCTTGTCTTTTCAAGCTTTTCTATCGTCGCTTCAAAGCTTGCGTTTTCGGTTCCTATGCGGCGTTTGGCATCCTCGATGATCTCGGAGTCAAGTCCGAGTCTTGCGGATATTGCAAAGGCATTGGACTTTCCGGGTATGCCGACAAGAAGCTTATATGTGGGGCGCAGGGTCTCGACGTCGAACTCGCATGAGGCATTCTGGATGCCTTCCTCGGTCGTTGCATAGACCTTGAGCTCTGCATAGTGCGTTGTTGCGGCAACGGATGCTCCGATCTTTCTTGCGTATTCGATAACGGCAATGGCAAGGGCAGCACCCTCGGTGGGGTCTGTACCCGCTCCAAGCTCATCGAAAAGCAGCAGCGAAGCCTCGTCGCACTCCTTTATGATATTCACTATGTTCGTCATATGTGCCGAGAAGGTCGATAAATTCTGCTCAATGCTCTGCTCATCGCCTATGTCGGCAAGCACCGTGCTGTAGACCGGTACCTCGCTGCCGTCATCGGCGGGGATATGAAGTCCGCACTGAGCCATAAGGCTCAAAAGGCCTATGGTCTTTAGGGTTACGGTTTTGCCGCCTGTATTCGGTCCGGTGATGATAAGCGTATCAAAGTCATTGCCGAGTTCAAGGCTTATCGGCACCGCTTTTGACTGATCCAGCAGCGGATGCCTTGCTCTTCTGAGGCAAAGACCGTTTTCGCCGAGCTTTGGCTCCTGACAGTTTAGCTTATAGGACAGCTTCGCCTTTGCGAATATGAGGTCAAGGCGAATAAGCAGAGAATAATCCGAGGCTATATCCTCGGCATGCTCTGCACAGTCAGCCGAAAGCTCCGCAAGTATGCGCTCTATCTCCGCCTTTTCCTTTGCCGCAAGCTCACGAAGCTCGTTATTTGCCTTGACGACGGACATGGGTTCGATAAAAAGCGTCGCTCCCGATGCGGAAATATCGTGGACAAGTCCCTGCACGGCACCCTTACACTCCGCCTTTACGGGAACCACAAAGCGGTCGGAGCGCATTGTGATTATAGGCTCCTGGAGTGCCTTTGCATACGAGGGGGATGAAATTATTTTTTGCAGCAACTCTCTGACTCTTGCTCCTGTCGCACGGATCTTTCTGCGAATATTCGCAAGCTCCGATGATGCGGCGTCGGCTATCTCATCCTCTCCGACGATGGATGAGCTTATCTTTTCTTCAAGGAACTTATTCGTGCGAAGTGCTGTGAAAAGGCTGTCAATACAGCTTTTTTCGTGGCGGTCGCCGGATATATAAGCTCTTGTGAGTCTTGCGCATTGCAGCACCTTTGCAATAGACAGAAGCTCCGTCGTATTCAGTGTTCCCCCGAGGTCGGCACGGTTTAACGATGCTCTCACATCTTTAAGTCCCGAAAAATAAGGGCTTCCGCTGACGACCATCATGTTCTTTGCAGCCGTAGTCTCGGAGAGTCTTCGGCTCACCTCGGCTCTTTCTCCGGAGGGGCGAAGGAGCAGTGCCTCCTCCTTGGCTCCGTCCGATACCGCCTCTGCCGACAGCATTTGCAGCACGGCAGGCAGTTCGAGTGTATTTAATGATTTATCGTAGAATTCCATTATCGCTTCACTTTCTTCCAATAGTCGAGCGTCTGAAAGCGACGCTCTGTCTGAGCAAGCAGGTACTCTTCCGCTGCTTTGTAAAGCTCCTTTGCGGCATCATCGGGCAGCGAAAAGGAGAGCAGCTTCTTTGAGTCTGCCGAGAGGATATAGCGCATTGCGGCAAGGGATGCCTCGCCGACTTTAAGCTTGGGTGCGGGCAGCTTATCCATACAGTCACGGCAAAGGACGCAGCCGTGGGAGGGAACAAAATAGCCTCCGTTTTCAATTTGACCTCCGCAGACCGAACACTGCGAAAGCTCCGGTTCATAGCCCGATATGCCCATGAGCCGCAGTTCAAATGCCGCCTTTATGTGCTGCTGCGGATAAAGCTCATAGCTCAATGCGTACAGCGAATTGAGGGCAAGGCGCAGAAGCTGCGGTTCGGGCTGCTCCTCGGTCGCAAGAGCTTCGACGCACTCTGCGATATAGCTTGCAAGCGAAAGTGCCTCAATATCGCAGCGAAGGCCTTTGAATTCTTCTATCGTTCCGCCCTCGTTAACAGACCATTTGCCCTTGTTTTCAAACATCGTAAGCTCCGAAAACACAAGAGACTGCGTTGCCGCAGACAGCTTACTGCCCTTGCGCAGCGCACCTCTTGCCTTGACCGTGAGCTTGCCCATGTCCTCGGTTAAAACGGTCAGTATCCTGTCTGCTTCTTTGTATTTGACCTCTCTGAGTATGAGTCCTCTTGTCGTTTTAAACATATATGTATCTCAGCCCTCGGACTGAGCGTTTTGCTCAGTCTCTCCCGAAGTCTCACGCTTCGCCGCACGGTACATCAGCCAGCACAGCGGATCGCCTGTCTCTCTGAATACTTGCCAATAATCATTCTGTTCCATGCTTACACCTCACTGTCTTTATTATCGTCAGGTGCCGCGCATGATATGTTGGTATCTTATTCCGTAAAGCCGAAGTTGCGAAGCTGTGCCTGTGAGTCCCGCCAGTTTTCCTTGACCTTGACCCATGTTTGCAGGAACACCTTCGTTCCCATGAAGGCTTCAATATCGGTGCGGGCAAGCTCGCCTATGCGCTTTAGCATTGCGCCCTTTTTGCCGATTATTATGCCCTTGTGACTTGCTTTTTCGCAGAATATCGTAACATCCATATCGATTATTCCGTCGTCACGCTCCGAGAATTTCGTGACCTCGATAGCGGTTCCGTGGGGGATCTCCTTGTCGAGGCAAAGAAGAAGCTTCTCGCGCACAAGCTCTGCGCATATCTGCTTCTCCGGCTGATCGGAGATCATGTCGTCCGGAAACAATGCCGGACCCTCGACGGCGTATTTTTGAAGCTCCGCAAAAAGCTCGTCCACTCCCTCGCCTGTTTTTGCCGAGATGGGGATTATCGATGCAAACTCATGCGCCTTGGAGTAAAGCTCCATGACCTCTAAAAGCTCCGCCTTCTCTACGGTATCGATCTTGTTTATTATGAGCAGTGCCGGAACTCCGGTCTCTTGGAGTCTCGCAATGAGTTCTTCCTCCTGCTTTCCGATATTGGCTATCGGCTCGATAAGCAGCATTACGGCATCGACATCCGCAACGGATTCCTTGACGACATTCACCATATAATCGCCGAGTCTTGTGCGGGGCTTGTGAAAGCCCGGTGTGTCCATGAAGACAAACTGGGTATCGCCCTTTGTCACAACGGCGGATATTCTGTTTCTGGTGGTCTGGGGCTTATTCGACACTATGGCGATCTTTTCGCCCACCAGCTTGTTTGTCAGGGTGGATTTGCCCACATTCGGTCTGCCGCAGACCGTTATCATTGCAGCTTTCGCTATCATTATTCGTCCTCCATTATCTCTTTCTCTCTCGCTCTCATCTGCGCCTTCATCTTGCCCTCATCAACATGATCGTAGCCGAGAAGGTGCAGCACGGAATGAACCGTGAGATAAGCTATCTCACGCTCAAAACCGTGGCCGAATTCTTCCCCCTGCTCCTCGCAGAGTTGGAGTGATATTGCCATATCGCCCAAGAAATACGCTCCGCTCTCGGGGTCTTTATCCAGCAGCAAATAATCAATATCCCCCGCTGTCAGCTCCGCACTCGGAAACGACAGAACATCGGTCGCCTTGTCTATACCTCGATATTCGGCGTTAATTGCCCTTATGCCCTCGTTATCCGTGAGCATGACGCTTATTATGCAAGGCTCCGTTATCCCCTCGGCGGCAAGGGCTTTCGCCGCCGCTTTCTTTATCGTCGCCGCGGCATTGCGGTGTCCGAGTCCGCTCTTTTCTCTCGTAAAATATATCTCGTGTATCATTTTTCGGGTTTCCTCTTATATGTGTTCTTTTTCTTTTCGGGAGGATGCTTTTTGTCGTACTCCTCATATGCCTCGATTATCTTCTGCACAAGTCTGTGACGGACGACATCGGCACCGGTGAGCTTACAGATCGCAATATCCTCAATGCCGTCGAGGACTTTCATCGCCGTTTTCAGTCCGCTGACCTTATCGGCGGGGAGGTCTATCTGCGTTATATCACCCGTTATGACCGCCTTTGAACCGAAGCCTATTCTTGTGAGGAACATTTTCATCTGCTCCCCGGAGGTATTCTGCGCTTCGTCGAGTATTATAAAGCTGTCATCCAGCGTTCTGCCTCGCATATAGGCAAGCGGTGCGACCTCGATATTGCCCCGCTCCAGATACTTCTGGTAGGTCTCGGCACCGAGCATATCGAAAAGCGCATCGTATAAGGGACGCAGATAGGGATCGACCTTGCTCTGGAGATCACCGGGAAGAAAGCCAAGTCGTTCTCCCGCTTCGACCGCCGGTCTTGTGAGTATTATCCTGTTTACCTCCTCTGCACGGAAGGCAGCGACCGCAGCGGCGACGGCAAGGTAGGTCTTACCCGTACCGGCGGGGCCTACTCCGAGGGTGACGGTATTATTTGCTATCGCCTCGCAGTAGCTCTTCTGGCCCAGAGTCTTTGCCTTCACGGGCTTGCCCTTTGCCGTTATGCACACGACGTCACTTGCAAGCTCGTCTATCTTCGACTCCTTGCCCTCTGCAACGAGCTTCAAGATATAGCGCACATTCTGAGCGTCGATGTTCTCACCCTTTGCGGCAAGAGTGAGCAGTCCGTTTATAGCTTTTTCGGCGATCATAACGCTTTCTTCCTCGCCGCAGACATGTATCATGTTATCGCGGTCAAGCACCTTGACGCCGAGTTCCGATTCTATTATCCGCAAATTCTGATCGAAAGATCCGAACACGCTTATAACATGCTCCATTCTTTCGACTTCTATCGTCCGTTCGATCATTTTAAATTTCTCCGCTTATTGCAATATTTTCTGTACATTCCGCTCGCAGGGTGACATACAAAAGCTCATCCCCGCAAGATAAGGTGCAGCTCATTGATATTATTCTGCCATCGCCTATCCTCGAGCGAAGCTCCGCTTCGAGGTCTCTCTCCATCCGACTTGCGGCGGCGGGGACATCGATCTGCCTGTACTCGGTATCGTACACAGTGCTTATGCTTTTTTCGATACCGAAGGGCAACGAAATATGTGAGCCGAATGACGGCTGGCTAATCATAGTTATTTTATCACAGCTTGCATCCGAATTTCTACTGTCTGAGCAAAAATAAATTCGTTTTTTCCCGATAAACAGCGATAATTCCGCATTCTCATCGGTTATTTCGATTTTTGCGTACTCATACAGGGGTGTGACCGCAGATAGCTCATACCATGTCCTTGCCTCGACGACGGCAAGAGAATGCACATATCTCGGCTCTGCCGTCTCGCTCAATACCTCTCCCGAAACCAAAAGATCGCCCTCCGCCACGGTATCGCCCACCTCAACCGCTGCACTGCCTGACAGTACTCCGACCTTAGTGATAATTCCCGATTTTGAAGCGTAAATGCTCTGCGGCGATGATTCTTTGACGATCTCGGGTTTTGTCTTTCGCTCATGTATCACTATCTCCGCTCTCGATCCCGACACATTGACCGCTATCCACGAGATGTCGTTTCTTTGCAGCATGATTCGGTTTTTGATGCTCTCTGTATCGATGCCGAGTATGCAGCTTCCCTTTTCAAGTCCGGCTGCCGAGAGAGTTCTGAGTATTTCTCCCTCTGTGAGCTTTTCGTTTCCCGTGATGCTTATATCCCATATGAAAAGCGATGAGACCGCAAGCATGACAGCACACGCGGTAAGTGCCGAGAAAAGCGCAGCTCTTCGTCTCAGATTCTTGTTTAAGCTTTTGCCGCCGAAGGAGGATATAAGCCTCACCTCGCAGCCCGATTTGCCGTTTAATGCGCAAAGCGTCGGATAGTCATTTGCGGCAAGGGTCGTTTTTATCTTAAAATCCTTTTTCGCAGTTGTATCCCAAAAGGCTATATTCCTTTGCGCCAAGGCATTTAATATCCGTTCCGGCTCCGCTCCGCTTATCTCAACGGTGACCGTTCCCCTTGCCATATCGTAAAGCTTCATTCTTCCTCCTACTCAAGCTCCGCCGAGAGCAGTCTCCCGCAGATAAGCATATCTTTCTTATCCATCGCAACGATCTTCAGCCCGTCTCCCCGTATTCGCAGCTTCATGCTGCGGCAGTTGATCTCAATAAGCTCATCGCCGTAGCAGAGTATGCCGGAGTGATTCTCTATAAGCACCCTTCTTCTGCCGCTTATCGTAAGCTTCGGCATTCCCAAGGCATCCGGCGGCAGCTCCAGTCTGTCTATAAGCTGCTCCGCATTTTTATTCTCTCCCGACATCCGCCCACCTCCTGCCGTATAAATCTATGTCCGGCGGCATAGCTTTAATACATGGACAAGGAGGTGAGGATATAAAAAGACTTCTGTCCGCCTGTGCGGCGGCTCTGATATTCGCTTCCCTCATCATCTTCCCCACGGAGGCAAGTGATGCTGCAGCCAATGGGCTGCGGCTTTGTGCGGAGCTTATGATACCGACGCTGTTTCCGTTTTTCGTTGCGACAGTCCTTCTCTCGGAGCTTGGCTTTGCCGAGGCATTGGGACGGCTCATTTCCCCTGCTGCATCAAGGCTTTTCGGTGTTTCAGGCAAGGCTGCGACCGCATTTGTCATAGGGCTTTGCGGGGGCTATCCCATGGGTGCAGCGTACATTGCCGATATGAAAAAGCGGGGACTTATAAGCTCCGAGGAATCGGCAAGGCTACTTCCCTTTTGTGCAAACTCAGGTCCGGCTTTCATAGTCGGTGCCGTGGGAGTGGGCATATTCTCATCAAGCCTTGCGGGACTGTTTTTATACGCAGTACATATCATATCCGCTGCCATCGGCGGTATGATCCTCGGCGGAAGCGGCGGTGATCCGGATGTCGCCGATGAGCGAAAATCCGCAAGCTTTGCGAAGGCACTGACAAATGCCGTGAGAAGGTCTGTCTTGTCTATGCTCTATGTCTGCGGCTTTGTCGTCACTTTCTCGGTATTCTGTGAGCTTTTGTGCGCTTTCGGTCCATTTGAGCTTGTGTCGGCAAAGCTCTCAAGCTTCTTCGGCTGTGAGCTGTTATTCGGCAAGGCACTTTTTATCGGCATTTTCGAGCTTGGGAGCGGGGTCGGTGCCATGAGAGGACTTTCGCTTTCACCCGAGTGTCTTGCTCTTGCGGCATTTTTAGTCGGTTGGGGCGGTATTTCGGTGCATTTTCAGACCTTCGCTTTGTTGGACGAGGGCGATATAAAAACCGCCCGATATATCATCGGACGGTTTATGATAGCAGCTGTTGCCGCAATTATTGCGTATTTTGCATCTCTTCCGCTTTTCTAAAAAAGGACTATGCCGACAACGGCGGAGAAGGCAATAAATACGATCGGGTGGAGCTTTTTCGTCGGTTTAAACCACCTTGTAAGCACAAGGAGAAGTACCGCAAGAGCTATCGCCTTGAAGTCGAAAATACCGATAACGGTATCGGCTCCGAGGTTTAGAAGCGATATTTCGGCAACGAGTATTCCCGCTGCGGCGATGAGTCCGGCGGATGCGGGACGGAGACCGTAAAATGCGGAATCGACATACTTGTTGTTTCGGAATTTGTCAAGCACCGCTATTATAAGCAGAACTATTATTATGCCGGGTGTGATGATGCCGAGGGTAGCAACAAGGGATCCCGGTACTCCGGCTGTTGTGAAGCCCGTGTAGGTCGCCATGTTGATGCCGATGGGGCCCGGGGTGGATTCCGAGACGGCAAGCATATCCGCTATCTGGTCATAGGTAAACCAGCCTGTTCTGTCCGACATGTCGTAGAGGAACGGCAGTGTTGCCATTCCGCCGCCGACGGAAAACAGTCCTATCTTAAAAAATTCCCACCAAAGCTCAAGAAGTATCATCTCTTCACCCCCAGACACTTGATGGCAATACCCGCAGCGGCGGATGCAAGCACGAATATGACCGGTGTTACATCGGTGAAAAGTGACAGTGCGCCGACTGCAAGGAATATGATAAAGCACCGGACATCCTTGACGGAGCTTTTCCAAAGCTTGATAACGGCATTTAATATAAGTACGCAGACGCAGACCCTTATGCCCGCAAAAGCCTTCTTTACCGCTGTGACCTCGGCAAAGTTCGTGAGCAGTGCCGCGATCGCAACAATGATTATAAGTGCGGGACAGACTGTACCCAGTGCGGCAACTATGCCGCCGAGGGTGCCTTTGCGCTTTTGTCCTATGAATATCAGGGTATTAACCATTATAACGCCGGGAAGGCACTGGCCTATTGCGTAATAGTCCAGTACCTCCGCCTCGGTCACCCACTTCCGGTTCTCAACGACTTCTCGTTGAAGGATCGGAAGCATGGCGTAGCCGCCGCCGAAGGTCATTAGTCCCACCCTGAAGGCGACGATGAATATTTCAAACAGTTCTTTCATTTTCTCAGGCTTTCCGCAAAGTCCGTGTATCTTTGCAGTTTTTCTTCGCATTCTGCGGCATTTTCACCGCTGGAAAGGATATATACTTTGATCTTGGGTTCGGTGCCGGAGGGACGGACTATGAAGTTGCAGCCGTCGTCCAGCTCGAAATACAGCACATTGGATCCCTTTATATGCGTTTCACCGACTGCACCGAGTGCGGGAACGGTGATGATGCCGTTTGAATAGTCACGGATACGGATGACTGCGGTACCGGATATTTCGGCGGGGGGATCGTTTCTGAGCTTTGCCATGATATTGCGCATCTTTTCCAGTCCGTCAAGTCCGGGCATAACAAGGTTCAGGGTCTTTTCGGCGTAGTAGCCGTACTTTTCGTAAAGGCTCTCCATCGCCTGCTTCAGATTCATGCCCTTGTCATAGTAATATGCCGCCATTTCCGCTACCATCATCGATGCTGTAACGGCGTCTTTATCTCTGACATAGTCGCCCATCATGTAGCCGTAGCTCTCCTCATAGGCGAAGATATACTCAAAGCTTCCCGCCTTCTCCCACTCATTGACTCTCTCCGCCATGAATTTAAAGCCTGTGAAGGTGTCTTCAAAGTGGACTCCGTTGGTCTCGGCAACGACCTTTGCCATCTCGGTCGTTACTATGCTCTTGACGGCACCGGGATTTGCGGGCATGGTTCCGGTTCTCTTCTTTGCGTTTATGACATAGTCAAGCAGCAGAACGCCGAGCTGATTTCCGCTTATGGGGGTGTAGCCCTCGCTGTCACGAACCATGACACCGATGCGGTCGGAGTCGGGGTCGGTGCCGATGATGAGATCCGAACCCACCTTGCGGGCGAGGTCTATCGCAAGATAAAAGCCCTCGGGATTTTCGGGATTGGGACTTTCAACGGTGGAGAAGCTGCCGTCAAGCACCATCTGCTCAGGTACGGGGTAGAGCTGAGTTATGCCGAGGCGATGCAGCGTTTCGGGGACAAGCTTATAGCCTGCGCCGTGGAACGGAGTGTAGACGATCTTAAAGCGATCGGCGACCTTTTTGACAACATCCTTGTCGATAGCCTGTCCGAGCACGCGCTCAAGGTATGCCTTGTCGGTCTCCTCGCCGATAAGCTCTATCCTGCCGTCGGCAACGGCATCATCAAAGTCGCAGCTCAAAAAGCCGTCGAAAATGTCGATGGCTTCCATTTGTGCCGCAATTGCGGCGGCATGCTGCGGGGGAAGCTGGGCACCGTCCGACCAATACACCTTGTAGCCGTTATACTCCTTTGGATTGTGGCTTGCGGTGATGTTGAGTCCCGCGGTGGTACCGTAATATCTGACGGCAAAGCTGAGTTCGGGGGTGGGACGCAGTGCGTCGAAAAGTCTTACATGGATGCCGTTTGCGGCCATGACACATGCCGCTTCCTTGGCGAAAACATCGCTGTTGTGACGGCAGTCAAAGCAAATTGCAATGCCCCTTTTCTTCGCTTCCTCGCCCTCGGCGCAAATGACATTCGCAAATGCCTGAGTAGCGTGGCGGATGACATGGACATTCATATGGTGAAGTCCGACCTTCATCGTACCTCTGAGTCCGGCTGTGCCGAATTCCAAAGGTGCAAAGAAACGGCTTTCGATCTCCTTTTCATCGTGAGCTATCGAGTCAAGCTCCGCCCATTCCGCCTCACCGAGGGCGGGGCTGTCGAGCCATCTCTGATATTCATCCTTATAATTCTTCATATTCTGCGCTCCCTTCGCTCAAATTGAGTGCGTCCTCATACATGGATTTGGGTACATATATATCGGTGCCGGGGCCGCTCATGCCGAGGATGAGTCTGCCGAAGTCACCGTCGCTCGGATACTGTTTGACACAGGGGATGCCGTAAGCCTCAAGCATATTGCAAAGCATCTCGTCGCTCATATCAAGGCTCATGCAGTGAGTGAGAAATACGGGTTCCTCCGGCTCTCCGTTTTCGTCCTTCGGCCAACGCTTGTAAAGCTCACCCGTTATCCGCCTTCCCCATGAAAGCTTAATATCGCCGTCCTCCATATAAAACCTCCGTTATTTATGATACTTCGATCCTTCGATTATCTTAAAGCTGCGGTATATCTGCTCGGTTATCATCACCCTTGCAAGGTGATGCGGGAATGTCATCTCACTCATACCGAGACGCATGTCCGCACTTTGCTTTACCCTGTCACTCAGACCGAATGAGCCGCCGATTATAATGCACACGGCTCCCTTGCCCATCAAGGCTATGCTTTGGATCTTTTGCGCAAGCTCCTCACTTTTAAGCTGCTTTGCCTCCACGCACATTGCAATGACGAAGGAATCCTTTAAAACGCTTCTCTCAATGTCCGAGGCTTCACGGTCTAAGGCTGCCGCTATCTCCTTTGCGGAGGGCTGATCCGAAAGCTTCTGCTCGTTAAGCTCAACGATCTCAAACTTGCAGTATGCCGTGAGGCGTTTTTTATACTCCGCCATAGCGTCGGCATAAAACTTCTCCTTGAGCTTTCCGACACATATCAGTCTGACTTTTAACATTGTACTCTATCCTCTACCGAAACTTCAAGTGCTTTATTTGCGGGGGCAATATATATTTTGGTTTTTGCACTGTCTATCACTGCCGAAACGGTGTCATAGGCAAGCTCGGGAGTATTGTTCTCACGGCTCAGATGCCCCAAAATTATCTGCTTTGTTCCGCTTTCGGACAGTGTTTTCGCAAGCTCTGCGCAGTCGGCATTTGAAAGGTGGCCGGTTTTCGACATGACTCTGCGCTTTAAATAATAAGGATATATGCCGTCCCTCAGCATGTCAAGATCGTGATTTGCCTCGATAACAGCAATATCGGCACCGCAAAGGCCTTTTATCATATCCTCGCTCACATGTCCCGTATCGGTGGCAAAGCCGAGAACGGCACTGCCCTCGAATCTGTAGCCGAAGCTCAGTTGAGAGTCATGCGGTGTCGGAAACGCCGTCAGTGAAATGCTGCCTATGCTCATTTTCTCACCGACGGGTATATAATCAAATTCGGCATTCAGCTTCGGCTGTCTTTTAAGTATTGCACACAGTTTTTCGGGGGCGCAGACCCTCACTCCGTATTTTTTGGTGAACACCGGAAGCCCGGAAATATGATCGGAGTGCTCATGTGTTATGAGCACTCCGCATATGTCCTGCGGAGAGAGTCCCTGCATCGCAAGACATTCCGTTATCCTGCGTGCGGATATCCCCGCATCTATGAGTATGTTCACCCCGCCGTCGGAGATAAGGCTGCAATTTCCCGTTGAACCGCTGGCGAAAGTCACTATACGCATAATTAACCTATTGATATTACCTTTTCATGTATTTGAGTATCATCGGGATACTCCACCTTGCTTATATCCGCACCGAGGCTTCTGAGCTTACCGACGAAGTTTTCATATCCGCGCTCGATATAATGAATGTCCTCGATCTCGGTGGTGCCGGAGGCGCAAAGTCCGGCAATGACCATTGCCGCTCCCGCACGGAGGTCGCACGCCATGACGGGTGCTCCGGTGAGCTTTGTGCCGCCTTCGATGATGGCTATCCTGCCGTCAACCTGAATGTCGGCTCCCATTTTCTTGAGCTCGTTTACATACTTAAAACGATTGTCGTATATTCCCTCGGTGATGACGGAAGTACCCTGAGCCATACAGAGCAGAGTGCCCATCTGGGGCTGCATATCCGTCGGGAAGCCGGGGTACGGCAATGTCTTGACATTCGCCTTGCGAAGCTGACCGTTGCCCTTTACGAGTATGGAATCCTCGTATTCCTGAACTATCGTTCCGGTCTCACGAAGCTTTGCGCTTATGCACTCCATATGCTTGGGGATTATATTCTTTATAAGCACCTCACCCGCTGTCGCCGCAGCGGCTACCATGTAGGTTCCGGCTTCGATCTGGTCGGGGATGATGGAATAGCTTCCGCCGCGGAGCCTGTCCACTCCGTTTATCTTGATTGTATCGGTGCCTGCTCCTCTGATGTCGGCGCCCATGGAGTTTAAGAAGTTCGCAAGATCGACGATATGCGGCTCTCTTGCGGCGTTCTCTATAACGGTACGGCCGGAGGCGGTGGTGGCTGCGAGGATGATGTTCATCGTTGCGCCGACGGAAACTTTATCGAGATAAATCTTTGCGCCCTTTAAGCCGCCCTCGGGAGCATCCGCAAACACAAAGCCGCTCTTTACTTCAATATCGGCACCGAGAGCCATCATGCCCTTTATGTGCTGATCTATGGGGCGAACACCGAAATTGCAGCCGCCGGGCATGGTGGTCTTTGCATGGCCGAAGCGACTGAGCATTGCGCCGATGAGATAATAGGATGCTCTGATCTTGCGCATAAGCTCAAAGGGAGCGTCGCAGAATCTGACATTACGACTGTCTATCTCAATGGTTGTACGGTTAATGAGCCTCACCTTTGCACCGAGCTGGGTCAAAATGGTGAGAAGCATATCCGTATCGCTTATCTCGGGAATATTTTCAATGCGGCACACACCGTCAACCATGAGTGCGGCGGGGATGATCGCAACGGCAGCGTTTTTCGCTCCGCTTATCTCAACCTCGCCTCTGAGTGCTTTGCCGCCTTTTATGATATACTTTTCCATATGTTACACCTTTCGTAGACATCCCTTCGGACATCGGCTTTGTATTATAGCATAGGGTCGTGGTAATAGCAAGGTAATTTTGTAAATAATTCGTAACTTTTATACAAGATTTAGTATCTCTTTTGCTTTTAAAACGGCAATTATAGTTTTTCCGTCGTCTATCTCGCCGCTCATGACAAGCTTTATAAGCTCGCTTATGTGGTGCTTTTCGACGCTTAGGAACTCATCCTCATCGGGATGGCTGCTTCCAGCATGAAGCCCAGTTGCAAGGTAGATGTGCAAAACCTCGGTCGAAAAGCCGGGTGAGGTGCAGCAGGGGCCGAGGTAGGTCATCTTATCGGCGGTGAAGCCGGTTTCCTCCGAAAGCTCCCTGACGGCACATTCAAAGTGATCCTCGCCCTTTTCAAGCTTTCCGGCAGGAGCTTCGAGCATCAGTTTTCCGAAGGGATAGCGGAACTGACGAACGCAATAGCAGTAGCCCTCATCGTCAACGGGCAGGATCGTAACGCCGCCGGGATGCTCTACAACTTCCCTACGGACTATGCTCCCGTTGCAAAGCTCCGCCCTGTCAAGAACGACATCGACTATGACGCCGCTGTATTTGATTTCACCGTCTATCCTCTTCTCGGTAAGATCCATGGTACGCCTCATAATTTAAAATCGCTTTACATAAAAACTTTACATAATGCCTGTTTAGTATACCACCGACGCTGTGATAATTCCATATTTTTTGTATAGAAAACTAAAAAAATTTTTGTTAAAATTAAATTCGTAATTGAAATTCAACGATTATTTAATCATATTGAAACTTTTGCGATATCCTTTTGTTTTTATTCCATATAAAGGGAGGTAAACCGGCTTGCTTCACTCGGTTGCAAATAATGCAGTTGCTTTCATAATGGAGGGTACCGACCCTACCCCAAAGGCAATAGCCGCCGAGGTAAGATCAAGGCTTTTTTCAGAAAACGGCTTTAAGCATTTTTCGATCGAAGCCGAGACTTTTACATACGGTGGCAAAACTCTGGTCATTGCAAGCTACCGTCTTCCGCAAATATCCCGGCGTTTTAAAGGAACTGTCCGTTTAACCGAACCCGATTTGTGATTTGCAATGAAAATCGACTGTCGGCACCTGAATCAACTGCCATTCCGTCGTAGGGAGCAGGCTCAGACCCCTCCGCTTGCTGCGCACCAAAATGTGCGGAAATGTTAAAAAGAAAGAACGCAGTGCGACTTGTCTTATTCATACTGCATGTTATCGCAGCGCAGGTTTTGCGGCGGAGTCATGACTCCGCCCTCCGGCGTGCCGACGGTTTTAATGACTGCTCTGCGACGACTGACAACGGAACAGTTCGTACCTTCGTTAATGCGGCGGTAATTTTTACTTGACCTCGGCGGGAAAAGGTATATTATTGAATTATATTTGATTCAAGGAGGCAAATAATATGTCAAAATCTCTTGTTGCGTACTTTTCCGCTACAGGTACTACAAAGGCTGCGGCTATGCGTGTTGCCGCGCTGACCGATTCCGATGTCTTTGAGATATCCCCCGTTGTACTCTACGAGACTCCCGACCTCGACTGGACGGACGCAAAGAGTCGTACCACACTTGAGATGAAGGATCCCGCTTGCCGTCCCGAAATAAATCCCATTCCGGAGAGCATGAACGAATATGAGCGCATATACCTCGGCTTCCCCATCTGGTGGTACACCGCACCGAGGATCGCCGAAAGCTTTCTCGATAAGCTCGACCTCGGCGGCAAGGTCATCATCCCCTTCGCCACCTCCGGCGGCAGTCCTTTGGGAACGACCGTGGATGATCTGAGAAACAGCTGCGGCGGCACAGTGCTTTCCGGTCTGATGATAAAGAAAAGCACCGGCGATGACGAGATCCGCTCCTGGGCAGCTCAGGCTTAAGCAGAGGATAGCCGAAACTGCTTGCACCTGTTCAGCAGGCAATTTTCGAGGGATTTTCGTTTTTGAGGCGAAGATGGGCTTACGCCCATCAAGGTGAAAAGGGCGAAAAGAACCGAAAAGGGACGCTGACAGGCGGCAGGGTTTTGCTCTCCTCAACTTAGCTTTACAATTAACTAAACTCATGGTATAATTACTTCGGTGATATTATGAGCATAAAACGCAGCAGCGGTATTCTTATGCCGCTGTTTTCTTTACCTTCTCCATACGGCATAGGCGATATGGGAAAGGCGGCATTTGATTTTGTCGATTTTCTTCGTGATTCGGGGCAAAGCTATTGGCAGCTTCTCCCCATGGGTCACATCGGCGAAGGCGCATCCCCCTATCAAAGCTGTGCTGCAAATGCGGGTGAGCCGCTTTATATCGATCTTTCGGAGCTTTATACCCTCGGTCTTTTGACGGAGGATGAGCTTTCATCGGCAGAATCGGCAGCCGACGGAAGTCCCGTTTGTTATGATGCTGTTAGCGCATCTCACATGAGGCTTCTTCGTCTTGCCTATGAGCGGGATAACTGCGATCTTGCTGCCTTTGAGCGGGAGAATCCTTGGATTGCGGACTATGCCCTCTTCATGGCTATAAAGGCGCATTTGGGCGGTGCCACTCTTTCCGATTGGCCGACTCAGCTCAGGCTTCGCAATGCCGACGCTATCCTGAAAATCGGCACCGAGCTTAAAGACGAGATAGGCTTTTACAAGTACCTTCAGTATGTCTTTTTCCGTCAGTGGGACAAGCTCAAAAGCTATGCCCATGAAAACGGCATCTTGCTCATCGGGGATATGCCCATTTATGTCGCAGCGGATTCGGTCGATGTCTGGGCGGAGCCTCAGTGGTTTTTGCTCGATGAGAAGGGCTATCCGACCGAGGTCTCCGGCGTTCCTCCCGATTGCTTTTCCGAAGAAGGTCAGCTTTGGGGCAATCCGCTATATGACTTTGAAGCGATGAAAAGGGACGGCTACGGCTGGTGGATAAGGCGCATAGGTGCGGCAAAGCGCATGTTCGATGTCTTGCGTATCGATCATTTTCGTGCATTTGAGAGCTTTTGGGCAGTGCCGAATGACGCCTCAACAGCCGTCGATGGCAGATGGGTCAAGGCTCCGGGGATGGAGCTTGTCGGCACTCTGACCTCATGGTTTTCGGATATGGACTTTATCGCCGAGGATCTCGGCACGATAACAGACGAGGTAAGGCGGCTTCTGCAAGATTCCGGTCTCCCCGGCATGGAGGTGCTGGAGTTTGCCTTCGACGGTACACAAAACGCCTATCTCCCGCACAATCACCGCGAAAACGCCGTCTGCTACATCGGAACGCATGACAATGCGCCGCTGTCGCTGTGGCTGAAATCCGAGCATAGGGCGGTTTTAAGCAATGCCGAGGCTTATCTCGGCGGCGAACTTATGACCGCAATGCTCAGAGCAGGACTTTCCTCGGTGTCGAAGCTCTTTATCGCTCAGATGCAGGATTGGCTGTGCATCGATGACAGGACAAACATCCCCGGCACCGTCGGCGGCAACTGGTGCTGGCGCATGAAAAAGGGTGCCGACTCCCCCGCACTCGCCGCCAAAATTTGCAGATACACAAAAATCTACGGAAGGTAAAAATGAAGGAACTCTTTAAAAATATAAAACTCCGATCCTGCTTAAGCTGCCTTTTGGGCAGCGCAATACTCGCCTTCGGACTTTACAATATACATTCGTTTTCCGGCGTTACCGAGGGCGGCATTCTGGGTCTTACCCTGCTGCTGCACAATTGGTTTGCGCTGTCGCCGTCTGTTTCCGGATTTGTGCTGAATGCCGCCTGCTATGTAGCGGGCTTTAAGGTACTCGGCAAGGAATTTGCCGTTTACTCCGTTGTAGCGGGTCTCGGCTTTTCGCTGTTTTATGCCGTGTGTGAGGCTTTTCCCCCGCTCTTTCCGGAGATCGCCGATATGCCGCTTCTCGCATCGATAGTCGGTGCGCTCTTTGTCGGTATCGGTGTGGGACTGAGTGTCAGGGTCGGTGCCGCACCTACCGGTGATGACGCATTGGCACTGAGCCTTTCTGAGAAGACCGGTATTGCGATCCAGTGGGTCTATCTCATAAGCGACCTCATCGTCCTTGCTCTTTCCCTCACTTACATTCCCCTGGGGCGGCTTATGTATTCTCTTTTGACTGTAATAATCTCCGGTCAGGTGATCGGTTTTGTTCAAAACTTCGGCAAGAAAAAAAGTCGGTGATCTAAGTAGATCACCGACTTTTTATATTCATATTTTTATCTCTCTTGCATTCAGCAGTGCCGCATCCTCTTCCGCATGGCTCACGGCGATTATCGTTCTGCCGTTTTTGTGCTTTAAGATGTATTGCGCTGTTTTTTTCTTTGTTTCAGGGTCAAGCCCTGTGAAAGGTTCGTCCAAAAGCAGTGCCTCCGAGGGGCATAAGACCGCTCTGAGTATCGAGAGCCTTCGGCGCATTCCGCCCGACAGCTCACCTGCTTTTTTGCGCTCCTCACCTGTAAGTCCGAGATCGGAAAAGCCCGACAGTATCTTCTCTTTGCTGACAGAGTTCGGCAGTGCATAGCTTACGCATTTATATGCCGAAAAATCAAGAGGCAATCTGTCCTCCTGAAATACAGCGGCAAAGCTTTTCGGTGCATCCGTGATCGTTCCGGAATCGGGCTTTTCAAGCCCCATTATGATGCGAAGCATGGTCGTTTTTCCTCTGCCCGATACGCCCGATATAAGCACCGTGTCGCCTTGCGGAATGTCAAGTCTTATATCTTTAAGAACAGGCTTATCACCGAAGCTTTTGGATATGTTCACAATATGCATATCAGCTCTCCAATCTCATGTAAGCCCTGCGCAAAAGCAGCATGAAAAGCTTCTCAAAAATAACACTTACGATGACGATGACAAGCGTCCAGCACAGCAGATCGTCGGTGTCGAGGTAAATCTTCGCATAATAAAGCTGCTTACCGACGGAGCCTGCGGGGGTACCGATTATCTCGGCTGCGACTCCCGCCTTCCACGCCATGCCGAGGGAAGTCGAGCAGGCTGCCATTACAAAGGGCTTGAGCTGCGGCAAATGCACATATGCGGTACGGCGAAGAAGCGGCATGCGGTAGACCTTCGCAAGCTCCTTCATTCCCTTGTCCTCGCTTTTTATGCCTTCGAGTATGTTGCCGTAGACAACGGGCAGAACGATGAGAAAGGATATGAAAACGGAAAGGCTCTCGGACTTCATCCATATAAGGCATATCACCACAAAGGACGCAACCGGCACAGTCTTGACCGTCACCATGAACGGCCACAGCATTGTCTCGATGAGCTTAAAGCGTCCCGCAAGTACTGCAAAGAATATGCCGAGAATAAGCCCCAGCAAAAAGCCCCCTGCTATATGACGAAAGCTGAACCACAGTGACGAGAAGAAGCCCTCCTCCCGCCATATGCTGCCCAATCGCTCTATGACCTCGACAGGCGTTACGAGGACGATCTTCAGATCGACGACCATTGCAGCGATCTGCCAAAGCAGCAAGGCAAAGAGCACCGCAATGCCCTTTGCCGCTATTGATCTTAACTTACCGTTCTCATGCTCCATAGTAGAAATCATCGGCAGGCAGGCTTCCGCCGACCGCAGCAGGCTTCATGTCGAAGAGGACTCTGAGATAGCCCTCCATTGCCGCTTTCATGTCGGCTCCGGTGAGGCAGGTGATATTGCAGTAAGGCAGTGCCATGAGTGCAATGGGTTCCGTAACTATCTCATAGCCGCCGATGAGCTTTGCAGCCTCATCATTGTTTTTTACGACATATTCGACCGATGCCTCGTACTCCTCAAAGAAGCGGGCAAGCTGCTCGGGGTGCTGCTGTGCAAACTCCGTGCGGACGACCAGAACTCCGGTCACCATTGCAGAGCCGTTATCGAGTGCTTCCCACTCGGAGTTGAGGTTCAAAGCTATCCTGAGTCCGGGAATCTTGGTCTGAGCGGCGGTGACAAAGGGCTGAGGCAACATAGCGACCGCGTTCTCATCGGCTGTGATGAGTGACAGTGCCTCGGTGGTATCGGCGCACCAGCGAATGCTGAGGTCGTTATCGGCATCTATTCCGTTTTCGGAGAGGATATAGCGCAGGCCGAATTCGGGTGCCGCACCTTCGCCGGTGGCATAGATCGTCTTGCCCTTGAGGTCGGATACACTGCTGATTTTAGTGCCTCGCTCCACGATGTAAAGCACACCGAGGGTATTGACGGCAATGACCTGTACGCCGCCGTCGGTATTGTTGTATATGATGGATGCCATGTTTGCGGGTACGGCGGCTATGTCTATCTCGCCCTTTGCAAGTGCGGGAGCAAAGACATCGGCACCGGTCTCAAGGCTGAACTTGTAATCGTTTGAGGTGCTGCCGCTTTCGCTGTCGCTCATAAGCTTGACCATGCCCATAGCGGTGGGGCCGTTCATTGCTCCTACCTTCACCGTAACATCCGCTGCCGGTTCGGGATCGGGTTCTTTTGCGGTATCGCAGGCTGTCATCAGGCAAAGTGCCATGCAAAGCACCAGAACAATTGCCGTGATCTTTCTTCTCATGATTGTTCCTCCTTGTTTTGCTGAGTATATTTTCTCAGTATCTCCTCGTCGGCTATCCTGAGTTTTTTACCTTCCTTTATTATTGCTCCGCTTTCGGTCAGGGCATCGAGCGCACGGTAGAGCGAGGCTCTCGATGTGTTCAGGGCGCCTGCAAGCTCCGTCATGGACATAGGCAGCTCCCCTGCCTTGTCCTTCGGCAGATTCTCCGCAGCGAAGTTTGCAAGTCGCTGCTCTGCGGTTCCCGCTGTTAGGAAGAATATTTTCCGGTTTAAAAATAGTATCCTTTCGGAGAGATAACGGATATAGTTCCGTGCTATCTCGGGCTCCCGCTCTATCGTCCGTTCCATGAGCCGCTGCGGGAAAAAGGCTACCCTGCACGGCTCCAAAGCCGTCAGCTTCGTTGCGTACTCCCCCGACTCGTTGAACAGTGCCGCTGCGCCGAAGATGGAACCTTTGTAGAGCGTGCTCATGAGCATGAGCTTTGAGTCGGCGTTCTCCTTTGTGACCCTTATGCTGCCCTCAAGGATTATGCCGAGGCTTCTTTTGAAGCTGTGCCTGTCGTACACCGTGTCGCCCTTTGAAAAATGCAGCTCCTCGCAGTCCTCCGATGCGGCGATCCTCATAACAAGCGACGGTGCCGCAGATTTAAACAGTCCGCAGGACAGCATCGTGTCAATATCGGTCTTCGCAGCCTTCATCGGATCAGCTCCTTCGTTTTGTCTCATGTGAGACAGTTTTTTGTTATAGTTTACGCCAATCGGCGAAAAAGTCAAGTCTGAGTTTGCAAATCTGCATTTTGTCAATCCTCACCGAATGAAGGCGCATTAACACAGTCGCGGCTGAAACAATAGGTAAAATGGCTGCTTTGTCCGTATTTTTGCCAGATTTCGGGACATTTGCGGATAAAGCTTTAACAATATTCGTTACTTTGTAAACAAGCGGTCTGTTTTTTCAGTTCTCCCGATTAACAAAAAAATAACTTTTCTTTACACGGAGGGGATTTAGTGATTTAATTTAAGCAGTTAAAGTTTAAAGCGGTAAACTAATTTTAAGTGAAAGGATGAAGTGAATGGTTACTGTTGACTACGGCTTTGTCGATTCCGTACTTGCAAAGCACGGCTACGACAAAACAAACGCAATAGCAATATTGCAGGATATTCAGGGGGAATACTCCTTCCTCCCCAAGGAGACCTTGATCTACATTGCCGATAAGCTCGGTGTGAGCGATGCCCATCTCTACGGTGTGGCGACCTTCTACGAAAACTTTTCCATGAATGAAAAGGGCAAGTATGTTATCAAGTGCTGCAACGGTACCGCATGCCATGTCCGTAAGTCGGATGATATTCAGGCTGCGCTTTATGAGGCTACCGGTATGAAGCCCGAGGAGCATATGTCAGCCGACGGTCTGTTTACGATCGAACGGGTATCATGTCTCGGTGCCTGCGGTCTTGCTCCCGTCTGCACGGTCAACGATGTCGTTCACGCATCGATGACCCCCGAAAAAGTCCATGCGCTTATCAAGGAGTTAAGGGAGGCTGAGAATTCATGAAGATTGAGAGCAGACAGCAGCTTATCGCCTGCCGAAGTGAGTACAAAAAGGCTCTGGACTGTCAGTACAAGCAGGTCGTTATCTGCGGCGGTTCAGGCTGTGTTGCGGGCGGATCGCTGAATGTTTACGCAAGAATGAAGCAGCTCATGGAGCAGCGCGGTCTGCATGTAGATGTCGTCTTGCAGCATGAGTCGCACGACGAATCCGTTGGCTTAAAGCGCAGCGGCTGTCACGGCTTCTGCCAGATGGGTCCCCTTATGCGCATTGAGCCCATGGGGCTGCTGTACATCAAAGTCACCGTCGATGACTGTGAGGAGATTATCGACAGAACCATACTCAATGACGAGGTCATTGACCGCCTCGTTTACCATGACGACGGCACCTCCTATGTCCGTCAGGAGGATATACCCTTCTACAAAAAGCAGACCCGTATCGCTTTGGAGCATTGCGGTCACATCAATGCCGAAAGCGTTGAGGAATATATCGCAGTCGGCGGATACTCTGCTCTTGAGAAGGCACTTTTCGATATGACCCCCGACGAGATAATCGCAGAGGTAACAGACTCCGGTCTCAGAGGCAGAGGCGGTGCAGGCTTCCCCACCGGCAAGAAGTGGGCTCAGGTCGCAGCACATAAGGAGGCTCCCGTTAAGTACATCGTCTGCAACGGCGACGAGGGCGACCCCGGTGCGTTTATGGACCGTTCCATCATGGAGGGTGACCCCCACCGCATGATCGAGGGCATGATAATCGCAGGTATCGCAACGGGTTCCGAGGAGGGCTACATATATGTCCGTGCCGAATATCCTCTTGCCGTCGAGCGCTTAAAGCTTGCGATCGCCGACGATGAGGCTCACGGCATACTCGGTGAGAACATCCTCGGTTCGGGTAAGAATTTCAGGCTTCACATAAACAAGGGTGCGGGTGCATTCGTCTGCGGTGAGGGTTCGGCTCTCACGGCATCCATCGAGGGCGAAAGAGGTATGCCCAGAACAAAGCCCCCCAGAAGCGTCGATCAGGGGCTTTTCGATGCTCCCACCTCGCTGAACAATGTCGAGACCTTTGCCAATGTTCCCCCCATCATCGAAAAGGGTGCAGAGTGGTACCGCAGCATAGGCACCGAAACCAGCACCGGCACCAAGGCTTTTGCCCTCACCGGCAACATAAAGAACACGGGACTTATTGAGGTCCCCATGGGCACAACCCTCAGAGAGATCGTATTCGATATTGGCGGCGGCGTAAAGAGCGGTGAGTTCAAGGCAGTCCAGATAGGCGGTCCCTCCGGCGGCTGTCTGACGAAGGAGCATCTTGATCTTCCCCTCGACTTTGAATCCACCAAGCGTATCGGTGCGATCATCGGCTCCGGCGGTCTCGTCGTCATGGGTGATGACACCTGTATGGTCGAAATAGCACGCTTCTTCATGAACTTCACCAAGAAGGAATCCTGCGGTAAGTGCGCCCCCTGCCGTGAGGGTGTTCCCAAGATCCAGGCGATACTCGAACGCATAACCCACGGCAACGGCACTCTTGAGGATCTGGATATGCTTCAGGAACTTGCAACCGTCGTTAAAAGCTGCTCCCTCTGCGGCTTGGGCAAGACGGCGACCAATCCCGTTTTGAGTACCTTGAAATATTTTAAGGACGAATATGTTGCGCATATAGTCGATAAGAAGTGTCCCGCAGGTGCCTGCCGTTCACTGTGCAGCATGTGGATAGACCCCGAAAAGTGCATCGGCTGTACCAAGTGTGCAAGGAATTGCCCCGTCGGTGCGATAAGCGGAGAGCTCAGAAAGCCGCACACAATCGACAACACCAAGTGCATCATGTGCCGTGCCTGTAAGACCGGCTGTCCCAAGAATGCGATAAAGGAGGTTTAAGCCATGAAGACTATGTTTATCGACGGCATCGAATGTGAATTTGACAAAGCCCGAAATGTTCTTGAGGTCGCACAGCAGAATCATTTTGACATTCCCAACCTCTGCTATTGCGAAAATCTCTCTATCTACGGCGGCTGCCGCCTTTGCGTTGTCGAAAATGACCGCGGCGGTATCGAGGCTGCCTGTACAATGATCCCCAAGGACGGTATGAGCATCCGCACCAATACCTCAAGGCTCAGAAAGCACCGTCAGATGATACTTGAGCTGCTCCTTGCAAATCACCGTTCCGACTGCACCTCCTGCGACAAGTCCGGTAAGTGCAGGCTCCAGGAATACTGCCTCCGCTACGGCGTTAAGGAGCCCCGCTTCAATGTCGAATACTGCAAGGAACCCATCGATCTCTCCTCCCCGTCCATAATCCGTGACCCCTCCAAGTGCATTCTCTGCGGCAAGTGCGTCAGGATGTGCAAGGAGATCCAGAATATCGGTGCCATAGACTTTGCCAACCGAGGCAGCGAGACCTTTATCTCCTGCGGCTTCGGCAAGGGTCTCTCCGAGACCGATTGCGTAGGCTGCGGTCAGTGTGCCGCCGTCTGCCCCACAGGTGCGCTCACTGTCAAAAACGAAGTTTCGACAATGTGGAAGGCAATACATGAGACCGGCAAAAAGGTCGCAGTTCAGGTCGCTCCCGCCGTTCGTGTCGGTATCGGTGAGGAGTTCGGTCTTCCCGCTTATGTCCCCGTGATGGGCAAGATAGTTTCCGCACTCAAGCGTTTGGGCGTTGATTATGTCTTCGACACCTCGCTTACTGCCGACCTCACCATCATGGAGGAATCTGCGGAATTCTTAAACAAGCTTGAAAAGGGCGAAAAGCTGCCTCTGTTCACTTCCTGCTGCCCCGCTTGGATAAAGCATGTCGAAAACAAGCATCCCCACCTCATGCCTCAGGTCTCCACCTGCGGTTCGCCTATGGAGATGTTCGGCGCTCTGATCCGTCAGTATTACAGCGATGAGGATGTCTTCTCCGTTGCGATAATGCCCTGCACGGCAAAGAAGGCCGAGGCTGCCCGTCCCGAACTCGTGAAAGACGATGAAAGGCTCATTGACCTCGTTTTGACCACGCAGGAGCTCGCACGCATGATTAAGGAAGCGGGCATAGATTTCGCAAACCTGCCCGATATGAAGCCCGATTCTCCCTTTGCTCCCTATACCGGTGCCGGCGTGATCTTCGGTGTTACCGGCGGCGTTACCGAGGCGGTCATCCGCAGAGTTCTTGAGGATAAATCCACGGCTACCATTTCTGCCGTCGCGGAATGCGGCGTAAGAGGTCTGGAGGGTATCAAGACCTTTGAAGTCACCGCAGGTGATGTTGCCCTGCGCATTGCAGTCGTAAACGGCCTTGCAAATGCAGATAAGCTCATTGAAAAGATCGAAAGCGGTGAGGAATCCTTCCACTTCGTCGAGGTCATGGCTTGCCCCAACGGCTGTATCGGCGGCGGCGGTCAGCCCCCTGCCTGCAACTCACGCAAGGCAGAGCGCAACGACGGTCTGTTTGCCGCAGACGAAGAGTGTGAGCTGCGCTCCTCGGAGCTCAACCCCGCTCTCGACGATGTGTATAAGCTCCTCGGAAAGAGAGTTCACGAGCTGCTGCATGTACACTACCCCGACCATGGAACACATTGATGATAGTAATAAAAAATGACACCCCCTGAGGGTGTCATTTTTTATTCTTTCCATTCCGAAAAATCTTTCATGAAGTTATAGAGTTCTTCTTCGTCCTCACCGGCCTTATCGACACAGACGGAGACGATCGTTATATTGTCATTGCCGCCGTTTTCCAATGCACTGCGAAGCAGCGCACCCGATATTGCCGTTGCGGTCTCGCCGTCGGATATGAGCCTTCGTATCTCCTCGTCAGAGAGCATATCCGTAAGTCCGTCACTGCACAGTATAAATCTGTCTCCCGCTTTGAGGTTTATATTCACCACGGCATGAGGCTCAAGCTCCCGCTCCTGCAGAAATATTCCGAGGTGCTGGGTGAGGCGGTTTCTGAACGGATGTGTCTTTACCTCTTCCCTGCTTATGAGGCCCTGCTTATACATCTGCTCCGCTTGAGTGTGGTCGAGACTGAGCCTGAGTAGCTTTCCGCTGCGCTGCAAATATATCCTGCTGTCGCCGATATTATAGGCTCTTGCAACATCGTCCTTTATCCAAAGCCCCGCAAAGGTCGTTCCCATTCTGCCGCCGAGCTTGCGTATCTCGGAGCATATGCGGTCATTTGCGGTCTCGAAATAATCCTCGGCACGCATGTCAAAGTCGTAAAGGTAGTTTCCCAGCGTTTGAACCGCTATCAGCGATGCCTTGTCGCCGCAGAGTTCACCGCCCATACCGTCACACACGGCGTAGAGATAAGAGTCTCGCCGAATATCGTCACTATAAGAAAAGATGCCCTTTTCGTTTTCCTCCTTGATCTTACCGCAGACGAAGAAATTGTCTTCGTTTTTCTCTCGCTGATTTCCTATATCCGTTGCAGCTGCACTGCTTATAAGGAGCATATCTTTCGCCTCGTTTCAACAGATTTTTCAATAATAATATAAGACTTTCAAGCCATCTTGTCAACGAATGTCCCTCAAAAGCGGCATTATCCCCTGCCTTACGGAATAGGATTAGCTGTGAAGAAGCGCAGCGTACTGCGATGCTTCGTTCTCGATCAATCATTTTGGAGGGATAATATGAATGGCATTTTGAAAAGAATAAGATCCCGAAAGGCCGTGGTCTCCGGTGCTGCGCTTGTGCTTTTGGTCGCACTGATCTTCTGGGCGGTGAACAGTCCGGCTGTCGTCGGAGTCGCAGTGTCGGACAGAGAGCTGCCCATCTACTGCGTCGAGCGCAAGGATAAGGTCGTTGCGCTCTCCTTCGATGCCGCTTGGGGTAATGAGGACACTCAGACGCTGATAGACATTCTCGCAAAGTACAAGATAAATGCGACATTCTTCGTCGTGGGGTCCTGGGTCGATAAGTTTCCCGATTCCGTGAAGGCACTGCATGATGCGGGGAATGAAGTAATGAGCCATTCCGACGATCATGCGCACTTTGCCTCGCTTTCAGCCGATGAGATAAAGAAGAACATAAACACCTCAAACGACAAGATAGAGGCGGTCACCGGTGTTAGACCCACCCTCTTTCGCTGTCCCTACGGTGAATACAACGACACCGTCATAAAAACCGTAAATGAGATGGGGCTCAAGGCGATACAGTGGGATGTTGACAGCCTCGACTGGAAGGGGCTGAGTGCGGATGAGATAAAGGACAGGGTGCTTAAAAATGTTAAGTCCGGCAGCATCGTTTTGTTCCACAACGCAGCCGAGAACACTCCCGATGCTTTGCCGTCGATAATCGAAGCTCTTATCGCAGACGGCTACACCATCGTTCCAATATCGCAGATCCTGCTCGACGGCGATTACACCATTGACAGCACAGGTATGCAATGCGCCGTAAACAATAAAACGCAATAAAAAAACGCTGCTTTGCAGCGTTTTTTGTTATTCCAAGTCTCCGACGAGTTCTTCGACCAAGTCTTTTAGGGTCACGATGCCGCTCATGCCGCCGTATTCGTCAAGGGCTATCGCAATGGGTCTGCGCTCCTTTTTCATGTTGCGGAACAGTACATCGGCTTTTATGCTCTCGGGGACAAAATATGCCTCACCGACGGCATTTTTCATCACACTGTCACGGCTTTTGTCCGTAAGTCTGTAATAGTCCTCGGCGTTTAATACACCAAGCACATTGTCCGCACTGCCTTCACACACGGGGAAATATGCATGCCTTTTATCATGTATTGTCTTTGCCCATGTATCATCATCGTCGGAGATAAACAGCACATCGACGCTTACCCTGTGGGTCGCGATCTCGTCGGCGCATATGTCGTCAAACTCGAAAATGTTTTTGATGAATTCCTGCTCTTCCTTGTCTATCGTTCCCTTTTCGCCGCCCGCTTCGACCATCATGCGTATCTCTTCCTCGCCTATATGCTCTTCCTCCTCGTTGGGGTCGATGCCGATTATGCGAAGCACCGCATTCGTCGATTTGGAAAGCAGCCAGACTATGGGCTTAAACACCACGGATATGCCGGAGAGCATTCCCGATATGCCCATTGCGAGGGATTCCGACTTTTTCATCGCTATTCGTTTGGGTACAAGCTCACCGAAAACAAGCGTAAAGTAGGACAGGATCAGCGTTATTACGATGACCGCTATGGTTTCGAGGGTGCTTTCGGGAAGTGCGATCCCGATGCCTATCGCCCAATCGACCAAGGGACCGGAAAAGCCATCGGCGGCAAAGGCACTGCCGAGGAAGCCGGAGAGCGTTATCGCTATCTGTATCGTCGAGAGGAAGCTTGCGGGTTCTTTTATAAGACCCGTGAGGCGTTTTGCTTTTTTGTTGCCGTCCTGGGCAAGTCTTGCGATCTTAGTTTCATTTACCGACAGTACCGCTATCTCGGCACTTGCGAATATTGCGTTTAATGCTATAAGTATAACCTGTATTATAAGCAGGATGCCTATTGAGTCTTTCAAGTATTATTATCTCCTTAATTAAAAAAATCGGTTTAAATATGACAAAGCGCAGGCAAAAACTCCGTGCTGAATCCTACACGGGATCTCCCCTGCATTTACTGAAAGACATATTGACATTGCTTCGGTAAGGGTCAGGACTGCCGTCAGCGTCCATTAATAATATCACCTCATCTCTTTTTGAGTATTATATCATATCTTCTATTAAAAATCTGTAAAGATTAAGAACGCTTTAAGCATCCGTGTAGATCAGCGCACCTATAACACCGTAAACCGGCAGCAGGAACAGCTCGTCGAAGAACAAAATGTCCAGTGCAAGCCACGGCATAACGATACCGATGCAGACAAGCACGGCATATTTCCACTTGATTTGATGCATGCCCTTGCCGACGAGTCGCAAGGTGCAGTATATCCACGATAGCAGCAGCGGCGTTCCGATAATGCCGAGCTGATAGATCGACTGGATGACCGAGTTATGCGATGCCCTTCCGTCAACAAGGACATTGCTATAGCCCTGCCCTATCAGGGTCACCGATACATCGTTTATAAACTCGTTCAGATAATTCAGCCACAGCTCCGTTCTTCCGGTCGTAAGCTGAGAGATATTTGCGTGGTATGAGAATCTGGCACTGAACATCTCAAGCAGATCCTGCACCGCATTGGACGAGAGCATGACTGCGGCAGCACAGAACACACCGAGAAGTATCTGCATACCGGTGCGGCTGTGTGTGCTCTTTTCAAGCAATATGGGGATCCAGATGAGGAACAGGCAGGCTATGACGATGATAAAGGACTTAGATGCCGAAAGCAGTCCGCAATAAATGAGCAGGACGGCAAGAAGTGCCAGAAGCAGCCGCCTGCGTCCGCTCTGCTCAAAGCAAAGCAGTATCTGAATACCCGCAAGGCAGGCGGTTATATGTGCGGAATAGAAGTTGGGGTCGCCGTAATAGCCGGAAAGTCGGGTGATGGCCTGATAGGAATGTATGGTTATGAAGCGGGATATATTGCCGTATCCGGCAGTGAGCTGTGCCGAAAACGCTGCGATTATGATTCCGAAGGCAAAGAAGATCGTAAGCTCCCAAAACGAGGGCTTTTCGGACTCAAGCTCAACGGCACAGGGAAACAAAAACAGCATTACGATAAAGAAAAGGTAGCTGTTTGCAATGCCATTGCCGTGGACGAGCTTTGCAACGAGCGTCAGCATCATTATAATTGCCGGCAGAATTATCTGATAACGATAAAGCTTCATTCCTTTTTTTACGAAGCAGATAACGCAATATATAAGCAGTGCTATCGTAAACCAAGATACGCTGCCGCTGTAAAGCTTCAGAAGCGGACTCCAAGGGAGAAAATACAGTTGGACGGCAAGACCGAGATTATAGTCGGTCATGGCCATTGTGAAAATGATATATGCTACCAAAACGGCGAAAATCAGCGCGGTGCTGCCCGATATATGGGCATAGCAAAGCGCAGCCGATATGGCAAAGCAGCCGATCGCTGCCGTCAATGTCGGTTTTGAGCTTTTAGATATTCCGTTTTGCATCATAGCATTTTGCATTTAATCGACCAAATCTGTAAAGCGTTTTATCGCAAGTGAATTATCAAAACGGGCGTTATTTAAAAACGCTCTTTTTTCTTCAATAAATTCGGGATGCTCAAGGAGCATTATGATCCCGTCTCTTATCCCCTCTTCACTGTTCTCGACCACCCAGCCGAAGCCGGTGTTCTCAATCATCTCTTTGGCGGATGAGGTCTCGGTCGAGAGTATCGGCGCAGACAGTGACGCTGCTTCGCCTATGACCATGGGTGCTGCTTCGGAATATGACGGAATGAGAAGGACATCCGCCGCTTTCATATATCCGTAAGGCTCTCTGAGCTCACCGAGAAAAATGACCGTATCATTAAGCCCAAGCTCATTTGCAAGGAGCTTTGCATCACCAAGTTCCTTGCCGTCACCGATGAAAAAGCACCTGAAAAGCTTTGCTTTATCACCGGTCGAAGCAATAGCTTTTATTGCCCGAAGGAGTCCCTTTTCTCTGCCGAATCTTGAGACGCAAACAAAATTCAGTCTGTCGTCTTGCATTGAAACATCACTGTTTTGCGCTGATTTTTCAATGCTTTCGTAGTTTTGACAGTTTGGTACGACGAAGGTTTTGTTATTTAGCTCCGGCAGCTTTCGCAAGAATGCGTCCCTACAGCCGTTTGAGCATGCTGCGATGGCATCAAAGCGTCTGTACAGCTTTGCGTTATAGGCGGTATCGGCACCGCTGAGTTCATAGTCGCAGTGCAGAAATGCGATCTTCTTATCTGCATCGACGCAGTTTAGCACAAATTCATTGCAGCCGCCGTAGAAGACCTTATCCGCTCCTCCGTGCAAATAGGATATTGCAGCATCGAAATGTGGAAGCTTCGTTTTGCGCAGGAGTGTAAGCTTTAGTGCCGCTCTTCTGCCTATCGTTCTGCTCATTGCGGCAAAGAAGGCTCTGCCGAGTTTTTGCTTTGCCCCCTTTGCATCGGAGGCATTCATGCCCCAGCAGTTCAGCGGGTAAGCAGCTTCGATGACTTTAACATCCTGCGGTATTCCTTCCAGCAAAGCACCGCCCTTGTGAAACAAAAGGAGCGTGATCTCGTATTTGCCGTGAATCTCGTCAAGGAGATTCCCGAGCGCCTTTTGGACGCCGCCCATATACATATTGTTATTTACTATCAGAATTTTCTTCATTTCGTCTTTTTCATATAACGCATAGTTATTACAGCAGTCGGGAGTCCAAGCACGGCAAAGCATGCAGCACCGTAAAGCATCCACTGAAGGAAGTTTTCGATAACGAGTCCGGAGAGCGCATATCTGCCGAATACTATTGCCGCCGTAAGACCCAGCAGCGTCAGGGCAAAGGGGACAAGAAGCTTCCGCACTCTATAGTGCAGGATCTGCTTTGCGGAGTAGCGCATGTAATACAGAGCGCGGAACAAGGTCGCAGTCAGAGTACCGATGGCAACGCCCAGCAGCGGATCCCAGAATATGAGAACGCAGGACAAGGCTATGTTGATAATAGCTTCACCATAGGCTCCCCATCTCGTCTGCTTAAGCTGATTTGCGGCAACTGCAAAGCTTGAGCAAGGCAGAGTGAGGCAATTCAGTGCCTCGGCGATCAAAAGTATTGCGGAAAACAACGGCTGAATATAATCCGCATCCGTGATCCCCTGTGTGTACAGGCGGATAAACGGCACTATAAGTATCCCCGCACAGGCAAAGAGGACGAAGGATACCGCAGTCAGCAGTGCCTTATATCTGTGATAAAGGCGGCGAAGCTCCGTTATTTCGCCCTTTGCGATAAGCTCACCGAAGGCTGCCTCCATACCGCCGGAAAAGGACTCCGTTATGGCTCTGATGCTGTTCACGACGAGGAAATATACCGAGTAGACGGCGACGGTAAAGGAATCGGAGAGAAGTGTGAGCAGCACTATATCGGTATTCCTGTGCAGGAAATACGCCATGTGCTGACCGATCCCAGTCCACTTCTGGGTAAGCACCGCTTTGGTTGCGGTGACCTTTTCGATCACATAATGCTTTCGGACATACAGGGCATACATGATGGGGCGTGACAGGAATATCAAGCTGCTGCCGAGCTTAACCCAGAGTATGTCGCAGTCTATTCTCGTAAGCACTATGACCGCCACTGTATTACAAGCAGTAATCGCAATGCTTATAAAGTTGTTGACATATTGCTTCTGATCCGCTGCGAGAAGGGTCAGATCGGCAAGCCCTCCCATGTACTTTGCGAGGGTCGATATGCCGATAACGAGTACGAGGGCAAATATGTAGCTCCGAGAGAAAATGCTTATATGCGCAATATCCGTAAAGCTCAGCGCAAGTATCAGGCTGTATGCGATAAAGGCAAAGCCGATGTTGCGGAAGAACTTCCGTGTTGCGTGATATACGGAGCTTACCTCATGCGTCTCCCCTCTTGCAAGGTGACCGTAGAGCTTTCCCCTTGCAACGCCGCCTATGCCGCATTCGAGCAATGACACATAGGAGAGAAACTGGACTATCGATACAGTGATGCCGTAGGTCTCGGAGCCGAAGGCTTCAAGCAGCACACGGGGTACTATGATGCCGCAGACGACCGTGATAAGCTGATTTATCAGCGTTGTTACTATGTTCACTTGTCTGATCGATGCTGCGTTTTTCATTTGCGCTCCAGTCAGCGTTTGAGTTTCAGTGCTTGTATGAGTTTCAGTTTTTCCTTTGCGGTGAGAAGCTTGCGGCCGCTGCTTTTTAATGCCGCATTTTGCGGGAGCTCCTGCCATGGGTAAGAGCGAAATTCGGCATAGCTGCCGCACATTTTACATTTCTTTCTTATATTATAATAAAC
>CAZLSN010000001.1:0-63008 GCA_964562265.1 uncultured Oscillospiraceae bacterium | reverse complement strand
CGTCCTGCTTGGTGTATGCAGGAGTTTTGCGATCGTCGGGTCCGAATACCTTTTCACAGAGCTTGCCGTAGAGAGCAGCGCCGACGAAAAGAACCACGAGACCGATTATAAATGTGTACACAGTGTTTCCCTCCTTATACGGATAACTGTACGATAAATATTGTTCGATCGTGTAGAAAATGATATTTTTCTCACAATCATATCGCTTGACAGTATAACCCTTAATTTTGCAAAAAGCAAGGGTAATTTCACAAATTCAACTGCACTTTTTCAGCATGTTGCACAAAATATTGTTAATTTAGTGTGAATGACGCCATAAACGACGCAAATTGCACTTATAATTGCGCATTTTCAGAAAATTCACAACTTTGTGAACAAATTTTACACCATCTGAATTATTAGATTGTCTAAAAATGAACGATTTCGCAAACAATTTTTGGTTATTCGTTCATTTCCGGTTCAAAAATTTGTGCAAATTACCTACCCTCAATACATAAAAGCTCGCAAATTGCATTGTCGGGAGTGTAAATTTAACGGCAAATTCCCCGCCCGGGTTAATTATTAGGTACAAAAACGGCACTCGGATAAAAGCCGAGTGCCGTTTGAGGATATAATTTTCAGCCGTATTTATGCCATCTGCCCTTTCAAGGGGGTCTTCTTCGAGCTTATCTTCTGATAAACGGTGACGCCGGCAACAAGGACGATGCCGATGAGGTCGGTGATCGTACCGGGGATTATAAGCGTTAAGCCGCCGACTGCAAGCAGCAGTCTGAAGAACCAGTTGACCTTCTTATACAGGTGACCGCAAAGCGCAGCAGCAACGCCGTAGATGCCGATCATCGAGGTGATGGCGACCTGGATCGCCTCGTACCATGTGGTGTTGACGAGCAGGAGGCTCTCGTCATACGCAAAGACATAGGGTACGACGAATGCCGCTATCGCAAGCCTTGTCGCCACAAGCCCCGTCTTCATCGGGTTTGACTTCGCTATTGCGGAGCCTGCATAAGCCGCCAGTGCAACGGGAGGGGTGATGTCGGCAACGATGCCGAAGTAGAATACGAAGAAATATGCCGCAACGGGGTGGATGCCGATGGCGGGATCGATGAGGATGGGGGCGCAGGTGGTCGCCATGATGCAGAAGTTTGCGGTCGTGGGAACACCCATGCCGAGGACTATGCAGCAGATCATCGTGAGGAACAGTGCAATGAACTTGACATCGCCCGCAATACCGGTGACTGCGCCGATAAGCTGGCTGCCGAGTCCGGTCATGGTGATGGAGCCTGCGACACAGCCTGCCATTGCGCATGCTGCGATGATGGAAATGCAGCTCTTACCGCCGTTTGCGAGAGAGGAGAAGAGCATTTCACCGGTCTCTTTGGCAACGAAGGAGCCCTTTGAGCTGCCCTCGGGTATCTCGCCCTTTGCCGCAGTGCGGCAGAGCTCAAACAGTCCGATGATTATCGCAAGGACTATCGCAACGGAGGCGGAGAACGCCATCGTGTAGGTGTTGGTGGAGACCAGAACCACAAGGACGACCAGCGGAATGAGCAGGTAAACGCTGCGCTGGAGCTTCCAGAAGGAGGGCAGCTCGGATCTGGGGATGCCCTTTAGGCCGACCTTCTTTGCCTCGAGGTGGACTGCAACATAGATGCCCGCAAAGTACAGTATCGCGGGGATTATCGCATATACAATGATGTGTGAGTACGGCTCACCCAGGAAGTCTATCATAAGGAAGGCGGCTGCACCCATGATAGGCGGCATTATCTGACCGCCGGTGGAGGCTGCGGCTTCGACCGCACCCGCGAATTCGGGTCTGTAGCCCGTGCGCTTCATCATGGGGATGGTGACGGAGCCGGTGGTGACGGTGTTGCCGACGGAGGAACCGGATACCATGCCGCAAAGAGCGGAGGATATGACCGCAACCTTGGCGGGGCCGCCTGCGGATGCGCCCGCAATGGAGTTTGCGAGGCTTATGAAGTAGGCGGAGATGCCGGTGCGCTCAAGGAAGGCACCGAAGATGATAAACACGACGATGTACTTCGAGCAGACATCGATAGGCGTGGTGAGGACGCCGGTGGTGGTGTAGAACAGGTTATACACGACATACTGGAAGCCGTAGTAGGCACCGAGGCCCTTGGTGAAACTCCAGTAGTACCATGCGTACACCATGAAGGCACCCGCAACGCAGAGTATGGGAACGCCGACACTGCGGCGGCAAAGCTCGATCACGGCAATGATGCCGATGACGGCTATGAATATCTCATACTCGTAGATGTTGAGCTTGCGGAGGATTATCGACTCCGAGTTGAAGCAGAAGTAGAGGAAGGCCGCCGTGCCGAGTATCATGATGACAATATCATACCACGGCATATGGTTTACCTTCTGCACACCCTTTTTTGCGGGATAGAGCAGGTAGCCGATGAAGAGTCCGCAGGCGAGGAAGCTCGTCAGACGGATGCGGTCATCGACCGTTACGAACAAAGTAAAGATAATGCAGAACAGGGAGAACGCGGCGGCTATCGCCATAACGAAGTACTTGGGCTTGCCTTCCCAGATTCGGGTGTTGGACTCCCTGTCGTACTTCTTCATTACCGCATCGACATCGGCGGCAATGTCCTGTTCGCCTTCTTTTTCGGCAAAGAGCTCGTCTTCGCTTATCGAAGCGACGCCCTTTTTCTTCTTAAATAGGGACATTGAGCATGGTTCCTTTCTTGCTTAGATAATACTTTAAAGCACTTAAAGCTGCGGTCACATGGCTGCAACCGTAGCTTTAAGCGTATTCCGATTAAGCTTTCGTTAAGCTTACTTGGTATTTACGGTGATGTCGTTCTCCGCAAAGTACTTAGCTGCACCGTCGTGGAAGGGAACCGCAATGCCTTCGGTCGCGAAAGTAAGATCAAGCTCGGCACCCTTTGCGTGGAGGGTGGTTATGGCTGCCTTGTTCTCGAAGATGGACTTTACGATGTTGTATGCACACTCATCGGTGAGGTTTGCGGAGCAGATGAGTGTTGCCTTTACGGTGATGGTCTGAACATCCTCGTTGAGGCCGTCGTAGGTACCTGCGGGGATGGTGTATGCTGCGTAGTAGGGGCAGTCTGCAAGGAGCTTCTGCATATGCTCATCGTCGATGGAGACGAGGCGAATGTTCTTTGCGGAAGCGAGGGTCGCAACTGCGGGAGTGGGTGCGCCGGCGCAGAGGAAGGCTGCGTCGATCTTGCCGTCCTGTACACTCTCGGTGGAGGCATCGAAGGACTGATATACGGGGTTGATGTCGTCGAGGGTCATGCCGTAGGCTGCGAGGACATCGATGGTGTTGTAGTAGGTGCCGGAGCCCTGGTCACCGACGCAGACGGACTTGCCCTTGAGGTCGGCAACACTCTTTATGTTGGGATTGATGGTGACGATCTGAACGGTCTCGGCGTAGAGAGCGCAGAGTACACGGAAGTTGGTGAGCTTGCCGCTTTCGGCAAAGCTGTTGGTGCCTTCAAAGGCGTAGGTCATAACATCTGACTGAACGGTTGCGAGCTGGTAAACAGCGCCCATGCTCTCGAGGTTTGCACCGGAACCGCCGGTGGTAACGGCGGTCATGGAGATGTCGAGATCTTCGCCGACGACCTGGCAGAGGATGCCGCCGAAGGCATAGTAGGTGCCGGCAGGGCCGCCGGTGCCCATGGAAAGGCCGGAAGAGCCGTCAATATTCTTTTCGCTGGTATTGCCCTTGACCGCATCATTGAGTCCGCCGCCGTTACCGCCGCAGGCGCAGAGGGCGAAGACCATCATAACTGCCAGAAGCATAGCTATGAGCTTTTTCATTATTCTTTCCTCCTGATTAAGTTGCATAATCATTTTTGAAAATTTCTTCTCTGAAAAATTCAACTTGCACCGATTATACACCCTGTAAGCCCCCATTTCAAGCCCAAAAATGAAATTTTGGCTTTAAAAAAATGCAAAAAATTTCACAAGCTACTTTGCGCAAGCAAAGAATATGCATATTTTTGCAACATATTGCGGATTTTGAAGAATATTATTCAACATTTAGTCGTAAAACGGATTTTAAATTGCAGGATTTTTCTTTGAAAAATTCATTGCAAAAGCCAAAGGAGCGCCGAAAAGGTGCTCCTTTTAATATAATAGTATGATTTTTTCACAGATTGCTCTGTTTGCGGCCGCTCACACCTCGCAAATAGCTGCCTATGCTCTCAAGGCACAGCAGGGTCACGACGAGGAAAAGCCCCGGGATCACGATGATCCACCACGCATCCGTCATCAACGCCTTCTCCGAAAGCGACAGCATACTGCCCCACGACACCGTGGACAGCGGCAGTCCTATGCCCATGAAGCTGAGCGTTGACTCGGCAACTATCGCGCTGCGGACATTCATGACGACCATGAACATGATCGATGAGAAGAAGTTCGGAGTCAGGTGACGGCAAAGTATGTGGAAGAAGCCGCCGCCCATGCACCTTGCGGCAATGACATATTCGCTGTTGCGCATCTGCCGCACCTCGGTGCGGACGACCTTGGCGATGCTTGTCCAGCCGGTGACGCCTATGACTATCGATATGCTCAGGACATTCGCCTCACCCATTATCGCCTGAAGCAGAATGACAAGCAGCAGCGAGGGTATGCTCAGTATTATCTCGGTCGCACGCATGAGCAGAGTATCGAGCCACTGCGGTGCAATGCCCGACAGTGCGCCGAGGATGATCGCGATGACCGTCGATATGACCGTCGCCAGAACACCGATGAGCAGCGAGATCCTGCCGCCGTACCATATCATCGAAAAAATGTCACGCCCCATGGTGTCGGTACCGAAGAGAAACTCCCCGTCCGGTGCCGCACAGAAACTTGTCAGATCCATGTATGTCGGATCCTTAGTCATTATAAGCTCCGCGCAAAGGCAGCCGAGGACGATGATGAGCAGGAGGATCGACGAAAGCACGGGCTTTCCCTTCAGCGAAAACCTCTTTTTCGCCGCTATATCGGGGGCGGCATCACGGATGCCGACGACTGCGAATTTATCGTTCACCGTGCCGTCACCTCCCTGTCCTCGATCGCCTCATCCGCCTTGATGCGGGGGTCTATATGCTCGTTTATTATCTGAGCGATAATGTTGCACAGTATGACCACCACACCCGAGATAAGGCACAGCAGCATCAGCAGATTGTAATCCTGCCAACGTGCGCTTTCGTATGACAGCGTACCTATTCCGGGGTAGGAGAAGACCGTTTCGATAATGTATGTTCCGCCCAGAACATGGGGAACGGAGATAGCCATAAGGCTGAGATAGGTCGGCATCGTATTGCGCAGGCAATGCCCGAACATGATCCTGCCCTTGCCGAGTCCCTTCGCCTTGGCAAGCAGAACATAATCCGCCCTCACCTCATCAAGCAGCTTGTTGCGTATCATATAGGCGTAGTACCACAGATGCGTAAGCACCACCACCGTCATCGGCAGTATGAGGTGGATCGCACGGTCGGCAATATCGCCGCTTTTGCCGAGGGAATAGGCTCCGGAGCTTGGCAGCCAGCGGAGCGATATGGCAAATATGAGTATCAGCAGCAGTGAGAGCCAGAACTCCGGTATGCAGCTCGTTATCGTTCCGACCTTGCATATGAAGCGGTCTATGATCTTGCCCTCGTGCCATGCACACAGTACACCGAGCAGCAGCGCAAGCGAAAAGATAAGCACAAAGCCTATGCCGCCGAGGAGCAGGGTGTTGCCTATGCGGTCGCCTATGACCTCGGTGACGGGGGTCTTATATTTATATGATATGCCGAAGTCGCCGTGGAGGGCGTTTTCCGCCCAGCGAAGGTACTGGATGTGGATGGGTGCGTTAAGTCCCAGCTTTTCCTCCGCCCACTCCCGCTCTTGGGGACTCATCTTCTCCACACGGTCGCCGTAGTAGGAGACGAGGGGATCGCCGGGCGCAAGGCGTGAGATGTAAAACACGGCAATCGACAAAACCAGAACGCTTACCGCAAACACAAGCAGCTTCTTGCCGTAATATACGGCTTTGTTTTTCTTTTTCAAGGGGCTGCGCCCCCTTCCGTCAGGACATAATGCTCCGGCTCAAGCTGCACAAGCTCACCCTTTAAAGGGAACTCCGCCTTCGAAAAATCGGGCAGCACCCGCTCACGCTCAAGTCTCGGGTCGGGGATGGGTATTGCGGAGAGCAGGGCCTTAGTATACGGATGCAGCGGGCGATCGAAAAGCGTTTTTGCGGGAGCTATCTCGACGAGCTTACCGTGGTACATTACGCCCACTCTATCGCACAGAAATTCGACCATCGCAAGGTCATGCGCGATAAACAGGAACGAGAAGCCATGCTCCCGCTGCAAGTGGCGAAACAGGTTCACGACCTGAGCCTGAATGGACACATCCAGCGACGCTATGGGTTCATCGGCAACGAGAAGCTCAGGCTCCATGGAAAGGGCTCTCGCTATCGCCACTCTCTGCCGCTGACCGCCGGACAGCTCAGACGGGTATGAGTCGAGGCAGCTCGGGTCCATGCCGACATAGTGGAGCTGGAACTCCGCCTCGGCACGGTAGGAGCCGCGAGGCGGGGCGATGCGGTGTATTCTCATGGGCTCGGTGATTATATCCTCGACCGTCATTCTGCGGTCAAGGCTCGAATCCGAGTCCTGAAAGATTATCTGCCTTGTGGTTTGCAGCAGCTTTTTATTGTCACGGAACTCCCTTTTATCGCAGGTGTTTATTCCCTTGTATATGATCTCTCCCGCAGTGGGTTCGTATATGTTCATGATGCAGCGGGCAACGGTTGATTTGCCGGAGCCGGATTCGCCGACAAGACCGTAGATCTCGCCCTTGTGTATGTGAAACGACACATCGTCCACCGCTTTTATCGCCGTCTTTTTCGTCAGCGGAAAGCTGTGGCTCAGATGCCTTACATCCAGCAGTATGTCATCATTGTCTCTCATCGGTCTTTCTCCAGTCAAGCTTCGGCGCACGGGGGTCTAACAGCCATGTCGCGGCATAATGCGTATCGCTTATCTTCGTCATCGGCGGTTCCTCCTCGTAGTCTATCGCAAGAGCGTACTCGTTGCGGCAGGCAAAGGCATCGCCCTTGGGGGGCGGGGAAAGCTTCGGCGGCATACCGGGGATCGTGGGCAGGGTGTCCCTGCCTCGGCTCAGTGAGGGCAGCGAACGCAGAAGGCTCCATGTGTAGGGATGGCGGGGGTCGTAGAATATGTCCTCGGCGGTGCCGATCTCGACGATCTTCCCCGCATACATGACCGCAACACGATCCGCAACTCTTGCGACAACGCCGAGATCGTGGGTGACAAACACCGTTGCCGTCGAGAGTTTCTTCTGTATGTCCTTCAAAAGATCGAGTATCTGAGCCTGCACCGTGACATCGAGAGCGGTAGTCGGCTCATCGGCAAAGAGTATCCTCGGCTCACCGGCAAGGGCTATCGCCATGACCGCCCTCTGCCGCATACCGCCGGAGAAGTTGTAGGGGTAAAGCTTCATGCGCTCCTCGGGGCGTTCGATCCCCACAAGGGTCATAAGCCTGATAACTTCGGAGCGCAGCTCCTCCCTTTTGAGCCCGGGCTTATGCACAAGCACCGCCTCGGCTATCTGTGCGCCGACTGTCATCGTCGGATCGAGCGAGGTCATGGGGTCCTGAAAGACCATGGAGAAAAGCTTTCCCCGCAGGGGCTTCATATCCCGTTCGGAGAAGCTTGTTATATCCGTTCCGCAGACCGAAATGCTTCCCGACTTGATTTTCGCCGTCTTGGGCAGGAGCTTCATGATGCTCTTGCACATAACGCTTTTGCCGCAGCCGGATTCACCGACTACGGCAAGCACTTCGCCCTCTTTGAGATCGAAGCTCACACTCCGCACAGCCTCGACCTCCCCCGTGGGGGTGAAGAAGCTGACGGACAGATTTTTTACATTCAGTATATCGGACATGTTGCTCTCCGAATTTTAAAAATGATTTGCTGCTTGCCGGCACCGAAACACAGTACAGGCTTCCGGCTTTGCTTATGTTTGAGATCTGCTGTATTGTACTTGGAAGCACAAGCCCTCTCAGTCAGTCTATCGGCTGACAGCTCTCCCAGAGGGAGAGCCAAGCATGGTGCTTTGCAGCCGATCAACCACTGTCAACTGTTTATTCTATCGTCCACTCGCAGACATTCCAGAAGATGCCGACGCCGTGGTGTCCCAGGACGGTATCGGTCGAAATGCCGTGTATTCTCGAGCTTGCGACATAGTTTGCGTCGATGTAGCAGATGAAGGCGTAGGCGGGATCGTTTGCAAGCTCCTGCTGGAACAGCGCATAGTACTTCGCACGATAAGCCTCATCGTCGCTCTCCCTTGCGAGAGCAAGATACTCATCGACCTTTGCGTTTGAATAGCCGGAGTAGTTTGCACCCTTGTCTGTGCCGAAGACCTTGTAGGTGTGGTCGTCCGCATCGAAGGGGCTGCCCCAGCCGATGAGACATGCCATCTGACCGCCCCAGTCCATCTGAGCGGGGATCTCGACGGTGCAGTTTATGCCGACCTCACGAAGCTGCTGTGCCGCAGCCTGGGCAATGTCTATGCGGTCCTGCTCACCCGCCATGACGGAGATGACGAAGCCTATCTCCTCACCGTTTCGCTCGTAAAAGCCGTTATCGCCCATAACGCAGCCGACGGATTCGAGAATGTCCCTCGCCTTTTGGGGGTCATAGGAATACTTTTCGACATCCTCGCAATTGTAGACATTGCGCTGCAAGGGGCCGTATGCCGCCATGCCCTGACCGAGAAGCACCGAATCGATTATCGCCTGACGGTCTATCGCACAGCAAACGGCAGGGATGATGTCACGGTTCTCCGTCCAGTAGTCGTTCCAAAAGTTAAAGAGTATGCCTCTGTAATCCGAGGTCATAAAGTCGCAGCTCACAAAGCCGTCCTTATCCGCAAAGCTCATTGCGTTTTTGGGGTCGAGCAGCGCAAGATCGATCTCACCGGAAGAAAGCTGCATGGCCTGGGCATTGTCGTCCGCTACTATTTTAAATACTATCCTGTCGATATTGGGGGTGCCGAGGAAATAATCCTCGTTTTTTGCAAGCACTATCGCCTGACCGACATCCCAGCTTTCGAGCTTATACGGTCCCGTGCCCACGGGGCTGCGGAAGAAGCCGGAGGTCTGCATGTCCTCACCCTCGAGAAGGTGCTTCGGCAGTATCGCCATCGTCATGTAGTCCAGAAAGGCGACATTCGGAGCGGAAAGCCTGAAGGCTATCGTCCTCTCGTCGATGACCCTTATCTCCTCGACATCCTCAAAGTTCGGAGCGTTCTCGGAGCCGTTGTCGGGATCCATCACCGCTTCGATCGTGAACTTGACATCCTCGGCAGTGAACGCCTCACCGTCATGCCATTTCACGCCCTCACGCAGATAAAAGGTATAGGTGCAGCTCTCCTCGTCGTAGTCCCACTTCTCCGCAAGACCTTCGACCACACGGTTTTCACCGTCGTGAGCGGTAAGACCGTTAAAGAGCAGGATGTTTATCTCGCAATGCTCGTCCATTGCGGGGTTTATCCTCGTGTAATCTCCGGAGGCGTAGATCAATGTATTGTCGTCCCTCTCGGTGCCGCCTGTGCAGGCGCAGAGGGTGAATATCATTATTGTCGCAAGGAGCAGGCTTACGGTTCTTTTCATGGCTTTCTCCCGATTGTCTATTTTTTGATTATTATACGGTATGTCAAAGCTTATACGCAAGCCCCATGGGGGGATACTTTTTTCAAAAAAGTTTACAAATCAAAATCCCCTTCCCGTCCATTATCGGCACTGTCGTTAATTGACACGGCTCTCCGCTCATGGTACAATTTAATGATTGCAAAGAAACGGAGGAAAGGTAATGGAGCGTATCTCCGATATGGCAAGGCAAAAGCTGTCGCCGCAAATATGCCGCATCGTATTCGTGCTGTGTATAATGCAGCCGCTGCTCGATGTGCTGTCTTACTTTGCTGAAGCCGGAGGCTTTAGTGCGGTGACTACTGTGCTGCGCTTTTTAATGCTGTGCTTCATCCTCGCGACCGCCTTCGTTTTGAGTAACAGGAAAAAGGCATATCTCATCACGCTGTCGCTAATGCTCATTTTCACGCTGCTGCACACTGCGGCACAGTTCATCTCCGGCTATTCGTCGATCGTTTCCGATTGGGCAAATCTTCTGAGGATATATCAGCTCCCCATCACGGCGATATGCTTCATAAGCTTTCTCCGTGCCGACGAAAAGGTGTATCCGGAGCTAAAACGGGCACTTTGCGTTTGTCTTGTCATCATTGCGGCATCGGAGCTTTTAAGCCTTGTGACGGGTACAAACCCCTACACCTATGCAAACAAAGAGATCGGGCTTTTGGGCTGGTTTTTGAACACCAGCTCCCAAAGTGCGATACTTTCGGTGCTGGCTCCCCTTGTTCTCTGCTTTGTGATACGGCATTTCGAGTATAGGCCCCTGCCCACACTTATTGCCGCCGCCGCAGTGTTTTCGCTGCTGTTTTTCTTTGCGACAAGGCTTGCGTATTTTTCTCTCATCGTCACGGGACTCGGTCTTGCTCTGACCCTTGTGATAACGAACAGGAGCAGAAAGGGCTGCATAGCCGTTTTGCTTGGGCTTACGGTCATTTTTGCGGCACTGATCCCCGTATCTCCGATGACGAAGAATCAAACCCTCGTTGCGGAGAATGCAGTCAAAAAGCAGGAGCATATCGATGAGCTCATACAAAAGGCCGATGCCGCCCGGCTTACCGTATCGATGGAGCTCCCCGATGAGGAGTTTCGCACGGTAAGGCTTGCCGATGCCTATGAGGAATACCTCGGCGGTTTGGTCGGAAGATTCGGACTTGACAGAGTCGTAAAGCTTTACGACTACTCCGAAAGTGCCGGTGATATTTGCGATGTTCGTCGGGCGAAGATAAATTTCTGCAAGCTTTTAATGCAGGATTCGCCATTCATCTGCACCCTCTTCGGCCTTGAACTCGGTGATATAAGCTACGAGGGGCAGGTCTTCGATGTCGAAAACGACTTCCACGGCATCTATTACCTTTGCGGTGCCGTCGGACTTTTGCTGCTTGCGGTATTTTTGCTGTATTTTATTCTCCGCATCGTGAAGGCTCTCATAAAAGACCCCCGACGGTACTTTACATTTGAAACGGCTGCATGGGGCATCGCCCTCATCACCTGCCTTGCCCACGCTTATGCCACGGCAGGCGTTCTGCGAAGGCCGAACGCATCGATCTATTTTGCGATAGTGCTTGCATGCACTGTGTTTTTGACCGACGGAGTCAAGCTCCGCCGTAATGACTGATCTGACGAAAGGATTATATACATGACTAATTACAACAAGGCAGCCGACTTTCTGCGCCGTCATATGCCGGTGATAGTTGCCGTCATCTGCCTTATTCAGCCCGTAATGGATGTGCTGTCATTCTGGCTTGACAGACTCGGTATGTCCAACACCCCCACCCTGCTGCTGCGCTTTGCGGTGCTGGCTGCCGTCGTGCTGTTCGGCTTTGTCGTTTCGACCCGCAAAAAGGTCTATTATATCGCCGCCGCAGTCAGTGTCGTCATAGGTCTGGGTCATGTTTACGCATGTGTCGATGCCGGCTATTCAAACCCCGTGCAGGATCTCACGAACTATGTCCGTGTGCTGCAAATGCCGTGGACGGCGATATGCCTCATAAGCTTTTTGCGCTGCGGTGATGAGGTCTACGGTTCAATGCGCAGGGCAGCGGTCATAATCCTGTTTTTCATCCTCGCCGTTGAGATACTTGCACAGATAACCGGTACCGAACCCCACACCTATCAGGACGGCTCCGGCTACATCGGCTGGTTCTCGAACACCAATTCCCAAAGCTCTATCCTCGACATGCTCGTTCCTCTGGCTGTAGTTTGGCTGTACATCAAAAAGGGCATGGGCAGCCCCCTGTTTTGGCTGTCACTCATCGGCGGTTTTATCGCAATGTACTTCTTCGGCACAAGGCTTTGCTTCTTCGGCATCGCCGCCACCGCCTTCGGCATTGCGCTTTCGATGATACTCATTCGTCGTTCCGATTGGAAGCGTGCCGTGGTGTTCTGCGTCGTCGGTGCGATCTTCGTCGGTCTCATGCCTTTCTCCCCCATGCAGAAGCATCAGGACAGCTACTATGCTTCTCAGGCACACAGGCAGGAGATCATAGACGACGCCGTTGATGACGGTGTGGAGCTGCTGCCCATCGATGAGGAGGGCATAAGCGATGAGGAGCGGGAACGCAGGATCACGGCTTTCGTCGATGCCCTGACCCCCATTTACGCATTCTACTGTGCCGATTTTGTTGAGATATTCGGCGCAAGAAGAACCATAGAGATGTTCAACTTCTCGTCCGACATAAACACCATAACCGAAACGAGACCCAAAAAGCTTCAGTTTGCCCGCCTGCTCATGGATGAATCCCCCGCCTCAGCAGGCATCTTCGGTCTGGAGCTCGGCAGATTCACCGTCGGAGAAAACATCTACGATGTCGAAAACGATCTGCATGGCATCTACTTCCTTTACGGTGCCGTCGGTCTTGCCGCCATGCTTGCCTTTTTGCTCTACTTTGTGCTTATCATCATAAAGGCACTGATCCGTGATCCCAAGAAATACTTCACACTTGACGCAGCGGGCTGCGGCATCGCTCTCGTGCTGTGCCTCATCCATGTGTACTGCACCGCCGGTGTTCTGCGCAGACCCAACGCCTCGTTCTACCTCGCCTTTGTTTTGGCGTGTGTGTACTACCTTGTGAAGATAAAAAAATACCCCGATGAAAACGGGGACATCCGCACGATCTGATCGCCGATAAACAGGGACGGGAAGCCCGCCCCCCTGCGATAGAGATTTGAGTTCCGACCATCTTATTCGTCGGCAACAGTATTCATACAAGGGAGAGTAAACGGACATGCTTTTCAGTATCGTTATACCGGTTTACAATGTTGAGGAATACCTGCAAAAGTGCATAGATTCCGTGCTGCAAAACGACTGCTCCGACTGCGAGATCATTCTCGTTGACGACGGCAGCACCGACGGCGTATCCCCTGCGATATGCGATGAAAACGCGGCAAGGCATCCCGGACTCATCCGTGTTATCCATCAGGAGAACAAGGGACTCGGCGGTGCGAGGAACACAGGCATGGCTGAGGCCGTGGGCGACTACCTCTTTTTCGTTGACAGCGACGACACCATCGTTCCCGATGCGCTGTCCACCCTCACCGAGGCGATAAACGAAAGCGGAGCTGACATTTACTCATTCCAGATGTATCAGGTCGATGAGGCGGATAATCGCAGCCTTTTGCGCATATCTTCTGTTTACGACGGAGTTTTCGGTCTCAAGGATCACCCCGAATTTTTGGAGTCTCTGCCCGCCGCATGGGCAAGGATATGGAAAAGAAGCCTTTTTGCCGATAACGGCATAGTTTTCCCCTCAAGGGTCTGGTATGAGGACATCCGCACAAGCACAAAGCTTTTTGCGAAGGCGAAGTCCATCGTCACCCTCGACGCTCCACTCTACTGTTATCTTGCCCGCCAGGGCTCCATCATGCGCAGCGGCAATGTAAACCGCTGCCGTGAGATAATCGAGGCGTTTGACGACATATCCGACTGGTTTAACGAAAACGGTCTTTACGATGAATTCCGCCGTGAGCTCTGCACCCTCGAATGTGAGCATTTGTACATTGCCGCCTCCGTCAGAGTCTTGCAGGCAGACAGAAAATCCCCCATATTAAAGGAGCTTCGGGAGAGATTCTGGAGCGATTTCCCCGATCATCCCGTATCGCTTGACTTCGGTCATTTTTCCTCGGCGCAAAAGCTTTGCTACAAGCTTTTAAACCGCCGTGCTTACCGCACACTTGCTTTGCTATTTAAGATAAAAAACAGCATTTGAGAGGCTATGCCATGAAAAAATTCGGTCTCGGCTCAAAGCGGGGCGTTCTTCTCAAAAACACCGTCATGCTCTATATCCTGCAATTTTCGGGAACCCTGCTGAATCTGGCGGTCATACCCTATGAGACGAGAATTCTCGGTCCCTCGGTCTACGGCTCTTTGGGCGTCGCAACCGCGGTCATGGTCTATTTCCAGCTCTTTATCGACTTCGGCTTTATGCTCTCCGCAACGGAGGAAGTCTCCCGCCGCCGTGACGACAAGAAGGTCTTGTGCGAAATATTCAGCGGCGTTACAGTGTGCAAGCTCTTTTTATCGGTCATCGCCGCAGTGCTGCTCCTTGTGCTTTGCGCTCTCATCCCCACATGGCGTGATAAGCAGACGCTTTTCGTCCTGTTTTTCATATCCACAGCCCTTACCTCCTTTATCCCCGACTACCTTTACAGGGGGCTTGAACGCATGACGGCGATAACCGTCCGCACGGTCTCGATCCGTGTGTTCTTCACCGCCGCCATCTTCATCTTCCTCAAAAAGCCCGAGGACATACTCATAGTCCCTGTTTTGAATATCATCGGCAACGGTGCCGCACTCATCGCCGCAATGGCTCATCTGAAAAAGAGCTTCGGCATTTCGCTTTGCCGCAGCGGAGCAAAAACCGCGGGGACACTTCTTCGCCGTGCTTCGACCTTTTTCTACTCCCGCATCGCAACGACTGCCTACACCGCATTCAACACCGTTTTGATCGACATTCTTTCCGCAGGCGGTGCCGCAACGGGACTGTACACAAGTGCGGATAAGCTCATAACAGCCGGCAAAAACGCCCTGTCTCCGGTGTCGGACAGCCTTTATCCCTACATGGTCAAGAACCGTGATTTTAAGCTCGTTCGCAAGGTCATGCTCATTGTCATGCCGGTGATAATCGTCGGCTGCACCGCCGCATTTATCTGGGCGGAGCCTCTGTGCATCCTGCTCTTCGGTACCGAGTTCGCAGCGGCGGGGGATATACTCCGTGCCATGCTCCCCGTGGGCATCGTAATACTGCCCAGCTATATCTGCGGCTTCCCCATGCTCAGTGCGATGGGACTTACAAAGCATGCAAACTACTCCGTCATCTTCGGTACGGTCTGCCACATCTCCGTTTTGCTCATTCTCTTTGCCACCGGCAACATGAGCACCGTCACTCTCGGCTGCACCGTATCGCTTACCGAAACGCTTATTCTCGCATACCGCCTTACCGTCATAGTAAGGCACCGTGAGCTGCTGCGCACTCCGCCGCAGCCGAAGGAGGACTGAAAATGCCAAAGCTCCTGCACAATGCGGCAGCCGCCGCAATATGGACAGCCGCAAGACTTCGCCCCATACGCGAAAACATGGTCGTGTTTTCGAGCTACTACGGCAGAGCCGTTTCCGACAGTCCCGCTGCTATAAGTGAGCTGCTGCGCAAAAAGTGTCCGGAGGCGGACATCGTTTGGCTGCTTAAAGATCCCGACGGCGTTGAGCTGCCCGAGGGCGTCCGTGCGGTGGACATTGATTCCAAAGCCCGCATAACGACGCTCATGCAGGCAAAGGTCTGGGTCGATAACTGCCGCAAGGGGGCAAGATTCAAGCGTTCGGGGCAGTATTATTTGCAGACCTGGCATGGCTTTGCCCTGAAGCGCATAGAGAAGGATGCCGCCGACGCTCTCCCGCCCGAATACCCCGAGTATGCGAAAAGGGACTCAAGGCAGTGCGACCTCATAGTTTCAAACAGCCGCTTTATGACCGATATTTACCGCAATTCGTTTTGGTACGACGGTGAGATCGCCGAGTTCGGTTCACCGAGAAACGATGTGTTCTTCCGTGATGAGCCTTCGCTCCGGCAGAAGGTTTTCGATGCGCTGAAGCTTGAGTCTGATCGTCATCTCGTGCTGTACGCTCCGACCTTCCGCGCGGACAAAAGCACCGATGTCTACAGGCTCGACCCCGAGAAGCTCCTTTCCGCCTGTGAAAAACGCTTCGGCGGTGAGTGGAGTCTGCTTGTGAGGCTGCACCCAAATGTGGACGACAGGTCCGACGGTCTCTTCTCCTACGATGGCAAAAGGATTTTAAACACAACCCACTATCCCGATATGGCGGAGCTTATGTACGCCGCCGACATGCTGATAACCGATTACTCCTCATGCATGTTCGACTTTGCCCTGAGCGGCCGTCCGGTCTTCCAGTTTGCGACCGACATCGAGGCGTACAAAAACGACCGCAACTTCAATCTTCCCCTCGACGCTCTGCCATTTTCGCTGTGCGAGAGCAACGACGCTCTTTCTGCGGCGGTCGAGTGCTTCGATGCCGCAAGGTACAAAGAGCGTTGGGAAGGATTCACCGAGAAAAACGGCATAGTCGAGGACGGCAAAGCCTCGGAACGCTGTGCCGATTGGATAATAGACAAGCTGAACATTGGAGGCAAAACGGAATGAAAAGAGTTCTAACCTACGGCACCTTCGACCTTCTGCATTACGGACATATAAATCTTCTTCGCCGTGCCAAAGCTCTCGGCGATTACCTCGTTGTGGGTCTTTCCACCGACGAATTTAATCTCAACGAAAAAAACAAGCGCAGCTACTTCTCATATGAGGAGCGCAAGATGCTGCTTGAGGCGATCCGCTATGTCGATCTCGTCATCCCCGAGTGCTCGTGGGATCAGAAGGCGGTCGATGTCGAGAAGTACGACATAGATACCTTCGTCATAGGCGACGACTGGGAGGGCAAATTCGACTTCTTAAAGTCGCAGTGTGAGGTCGTGTATCTCCCCCGAACCCCCGAAATATCCTCGACGAAGATCAAAGAGGAGCTTCACACAAAGGACGGTAAGTGAACATTGAAAAATCCCGCAGACCTTCGGATCTGCGAGATTTTTTAAAATCTGCCCGACATTTCGGCGGCGACATTCGTTATATACTCGGAGGACAATTGATGTCGGAAACAGACTTTGAAGCCTTCTACGAAAGGCATTGGAAATATGTATACCGTCTTTGCTTTTCGTATATGAAAAACTCTGCGGAGGCGGAGGATTGCACCGAGGATGTCTTCGTAAAGGTGCTTTCCGGCCGTCACCGCTTTGAGGATGAGACTCATGAGCAAAAGTGGCTCACCGTCACCGCGATGAATCTTTGCAAGGACAGGCTCAAAAGCCACGCAAGAAAGCACACGATCTCGCTGTATGACGATTCGGTGCAGGAGGCGGAATGCGAGGAAAAAGAGGATCTCGGTTATGTGACCGAGGCGGTGCTGAAGCTTCCGGTGAAGCTCAAGGATGTCGTCTGGCTTTACTATTACGACGGTCTGACAGCCGAGGAGACGGCAAGACTTTTGCGCAGACCGCCATCCACCGTAAGAAATCAGCTCAGAGATGCGAGAAAACTGCTTGGAGATATTCTGAGGGACGATATATGAATGACAGAGAGACCGTTAAAAACTCAATAGATTCCATAATACCGGAGGACGGTGCAAAGGAGCGAATGCTCGAAAACATAAAGGCAAAGGCAGCGGCCGAGCGCAAAAGCGATAAAAAGAAAAACCTTGTGCGCTATCTTCCCCTTGCTGCCTGCTTTGCCCTCGTCATCGCCCTTGCCGCACTGCTGCCCGAGGGCGACGATAACATCGCCCTTTTAAGCGGCGACATGGGCAAGTCGGCAGCCTATCACAGTGAAGAAGGCGTCGAACATGTGGACAATGCGGACGATATTAAAGCCCGCCTCGGCATTGATCCCGCCATTCCCGATGACGCCCTGCCCCTTTCCTTTGCCGTCGTGGACGATGCCGTTTCGGTCGTCAGGTTTAAGTGGCACGGACATAGCTTTGAGCTTTTCTCCGCTAAAAACGCCGCCGATATTCCGGCGCTTTCCGGCAAGGAGATAGCCTACGATCTGATAGGGACGGCGATACTCACGGCAATGCAGGATAAAAGCGGCACCTACCTTTCGCTCACCTGGAGCGACGGCGAGGCAATACACCGTGTTGATTCCCACGATTGCAGCTCCGGTGATATGAAAACGCTGTACTATTCGCTGCCGTAAAATTTTTTGAAAATCATCCGACATTTCGCCCCATTCGTTCGTTATATATACGAACAACAAAAAATCAAAAATGAGGTATATGAAATGAAAAGATTTATTGCTATGCTGCTTGCAGCACTTATGGTGTTCTCCCTGACCGCCTGCGGCGGAAGCGAGGACAAGCCCCAAACAGACGGCGGCGAGGCAAAGGATTACGATCTTGCCGAGCTGGTCGAAATGATCTGTGACGGCGTTGAGCTGCCCTTCTACGAAACCTTCCCCCTCACAAGCGAAAACTTTGAGCAGTTTTCCTTCACCGAGTGGAGAGACGGCATCGAGGCAGTCAGCGCAGACGCATCCATCGGCTCCGTTGCGCACTCTCTCGTGCTTATAAAGACCTCCAACGGCGATGCGGCAGAGATCGCGGAGGACATCTCCAAGAGTGCCGATGTCCGCAAGTGGATATGCACCGACGCCGAAGCCGGCATCGTGCTTTACACCGAGAATTACATCATGCTTCTCATGAGCTTTGAGAGCAATATCGAGCCGCTGAGCGAGAACTTCAAGACCGCAATGGGCAATGCCGAGGTAAAAGAGCTTGCTCTCACCGGTGAGAATGTTCCCGACACCCCGATGGGCCGATGAGCATACGAAAAACACAAAAGCCGCTGCTTGGCGTAGCGGCTTTACTTATACTTATCTTCCACCTGCTTCCCGTGCTTTGGACAGGTGGTGCGATAGCCACGCTGTCGCAGTTTGTGACCTTCACCGCCTACATCGGTGTGGATATGTTCTTTTTCCTCTCCGGCTATGTACTGGTATTCTCACGCACGGATGACTGTTTCGCATATTTAAAACGCCGTATATTCAGGCTCTACCCCATTTTTCTGCTCTCCGGTGTCGTGTATGTCCTCCTCGGCTTTTCGTCATTCGGTGACATGCTTAAAACCTGGTGCGGCATTTCTCTCATTCAAAGAGGCGGCGGATCGTTTCTGTGGTTTTTGCCGTCTGTCATGCTCGTGTATATAGCAGGCCCATTTTACCTTCGTCTGCAAAAAAGACTCGGCTGCTTAAAGACACTCATCCTCGCCCTTGCGGTCTGGACGGGACTTGCGTTTTTGCTCCAATCGGTATCGGATAATCACTCCGTGAACATCTTTCTCATGCGCATTCCCATCGTGCTTCTCGGCATATACTTTGCCTCCCACGAAGGCAAATGGCACACTGTGCCGCAGTGTGCTGTCGGTGCGCTGCTTTTTGCCGTGGGTGTGTATCTCACATGGAGCTTCGGCTTCCGCACAAGGCTCTCCGAGCCGCTGACCGACATGTTTTATCTTGCGGCGATACCCGAAACGCTGGGGATAATTTTTCTCGGCGATGCGCTGTTTGCGAAATTCAGACCCTGCGTAATGGGCTTTTTGGGCAAAATATCGCTGGAGCTTTACTGCGTTCAGATGACCGTCGGCGCACTGCTTTTCGCAAAGTTTCTGCCCCTTTTCGGCGACAAATGGCTTTCGTCCCTTGCCGCCATCGCCGCCGTGGTTTTGATCTCTTACCTTCTGCAAAGCGCATGGAACGCCCTGCTGCGGAAGAAAAAATCGGCATAGTATCATAAACAAAAACAGGCAATGCTCCGTATTCCGGAACGCTGCCTGTTTTTTCGTTTTTATTAGTCCTGCGCAAAAAACGCCGTGATCTTTTCCTTGTCTGCGCAGACCTTGTCGATGCCGGATATATACTCCGTGGGGTACTTGGGTGCGAATATTCGTTCACTCTTGCCGTTTGATGAGCTTATGAGCTTGGTGCTTCCGCCGCCGCCGAGGGCGAGGATGGGACAAAGCTCCTCCATGATGCAGACATTGTACAGATTCTCATACCCCGGCTTTGCCCAGCCGAGGTTTTCAAAGCCGCCGGACATGAACTTCTGACGGTAAAGATAGTACGGGGCATAGCCCGCCTCGGTGAGTCTTTTGATCGAAGCGTCAAGCATCCTGCCGACCTCGTCGCCGGAGGGCAGCCTTGTTCCCTGTCTGCTTATCCTGCTGCCGTTTTTGAGTGACAGCGTATGCACCGTGATATTCTCCGGCGCAAGACGGAGTACCGCATCAAGGCTTTTTTCAAAGCCCGACACGCAGTCTCCGCTCAGTCCCGCAATGAGGTCCATGTTTACCGCCATACCGCCAACCCTGCGCACCTTTTCCAATGCGTTAACGACATCGGCGGCTGTGTGCCTGCGCCCTATCTCGTTAAGCACATCGTCGCACATGGTCTGGGGGTTAACGCTCACACGATCGACCCCGTGAGAGCGCAGCACACGAAGCTTTTCCTCCGTTATCGTATCGGGTCTGCCCGCTTCGACGGTATACTCCCGAACCGCCGAAAGGTCGAAGCCGGTCTCAAGAGCGCAGCACAGTCTGTGAAGCTGCTCTGCGTTCAGAGTCGTTGGGGTGCCTCCGCCCATGTAGACGGAAATTATGCGTTTGCCGCTGCTTTTCACGGCTCTGCCCAGAGCTTCGATCTCCTTCATCAGGGCATCGAGGAAGGGCGGAATGAGCTTCATGCTCTTTTCGACCGATTGACTTACAAAGCTGCAATAATTGCACCTCGTCGGGCAAAAGGGTATGCCGACATAAAGGCATACATCGTCCGCCGAAAGGGCGTCCGAGACGCTTTGCGTCACCTTTGAGGTGAGGCGGCAAAGCTCCGTGCGCTCGGGTGAAACGCCGTAGTCTCGCAGGAAGCTCCGCACCGCAGCTCTTTCGCCGCCTGATCTTGCCGCTGCGCAGAAGAGCTTTCCGGGCCGCACTCCGGTGAGTGAGCCCCACGGCGGTACCGGGTGGCCCGATCTGAGTGCCGCCCTGTAAAATGCGTTTTTAATTATCCGTGAGCAATTGCTGTCACGGCTCACATCGTCTGTTGCAAGGGCGTTGTTAAACGCGCTTTTTGCCGTGTATGACTCATCGTTTATGACCATGCGGCAGAACGCCGTCGTGAGCTTTTCGCCCCTGTGCAGCGAGATCTCGACCCTGTCGCCGCAGGGTGCGCCATCGGGGTAGACCGGTCTTTCCTCGGGGTACAGCGTCAGAAGCATCTGCTCTGCGGCGTATTTATAATCATGTCCTTTAAGATACAGTTTCACTTTTGTTCTCCCTCGGCAGTGATCTGCCACTATTCTACACCATTTCCCCGCCCGTTTCAATCGCATTTAATCGACCGTCCCGCTTGTCGGAAGAAAATTCGGGGAGAAGCACTGTCGCAATATGCCGCAAGGGAACATGTCATTCGGAAAGCGCAGCTTTCCGTCAAATCGTCACGGGGAGCAGATGAGGTCGATGCCGCCGGGGATGATGTCTATATCGTAGCTGCCCTCGGTCTCGACCTTTTCGCCGTCAAGCACCCAATTGACCTCGCCCTCCTGCCACACGGAGATATGCTTTCCCCGTCGGAAGGATACCAGCGTTGAATTCGGGTCCTTTATCCTCAGGCTTCGGGCAATACTCTCAAGCTCAAACGGCGAACTCGGACGGCGGATCAGCACCAGCTCAAACAGTCCGTCACCGGATATGACCGGCTGACCGAAAAATTCAAGCGTCGAATCTGTGAGATTGCTTGCTGCGGCAACTATGCCGAAGATGAAGTCGCCCTCGATGGTCTCGCCGTCAACCGTAAAGCGCATGAACTTGCTCTTCAGATTAGTAAGATCTTTCACTCCCTCTATCACATAGGCGTAGAAGCCGAGGAAGTTCTTCCTGCGCTGGGGCGTATCGTATGCAACTCTCGTGAACACACCGAACTCGGCGGCGTTTATGAATATACGGCCGTTTATCCTGCCCATATCGACCGGCATGGCAAGTCCCGTGACGGCAAGCTTTGCCGCAGAGCAGAGGTCTGTGGGTATCGAGTGGTACTCCGCAAAATCGTTTGTGCTGCCGCAGGGAATGTAGCCCACGGGTACGCGTTTGCGGCAGTTATACAATCCCGCAGCGGTCTCGCTCATGGTGCCGTCGCCGCCGCAGCAGACGACGAGATCGAAATCATCGGCGTAGCGTTCGGCAAACAGTGTCGCATCCCCAGATGCCGCAGTGGGCAGAACGGTCGGGATATAGCCGTTTCGAGAGAAGGTCTCAAGAATGCCGCCAAGCTGACGGGACACCGCCATCTTGCCCGCTACGGGATTCATGATGAGCAGCAGACGGCGCAGCCCCTCCGCCTTTTTCGAGTGGCGGCAAATATCGTTAACACAGCGGTATACGCACTCTTGCCCGCCGCCGAAGCTCTCGGGAACGGAGAGCGGCAGCGCAAGCTCCAGTGAAAGCTGATGCGCAACGGCCTCCGCCGTTTCACCCGAACGGATGAAGGTGTTATGCTTTTTCAAAAATGCGATGTTGCGGGAGTTTGCACCCGGTATTGCATCGATATACACCGTCGGTGTCGCAAGCTCCGCAGCCTCGGCACTTATCATGCCGCTGCCCGTGGTCACAAGCACATCCGCCGCCGCAAGCAGGCGTTCGGGGTGATTTGCCATGCCGACGGTGCTCACACGGTCGTCATTGTAAAACAGCATATCGAGCTCACGCTTTAATCTTTCGTTTTTGCCGCAGAGAACGATGAGACGGTCGTTTGGCTTTAAGAGATCCGTTATGCTCATTACACAGCGGCGAACAGGCCCCGCTCCGAGCGTTCCGCCGGAGAGCAGCACCGCCTGTGCCTCACCCTTTATGCCAAGCTCCGCCCTTGCCTCGTCGTGGCTGAGATCGGGGAGATTCCTCGTCGGCATTCCGGTGCATACGAGCTTTTCCGGATCCGCTCCGTTTGCAATAAACTCGGAGCGCAGTGCCTCATGCGGGAGCATTATGCGATCGACGCAAAGCTCATCTATCCCCACGGGGCAGTAAAGATCGGTCGAAAAGAAGAAGACAGGAGTCTCCAGCCCCTTGGCTTTAAGCTCCGATATGAGCCTTGCTCCCGTGATATGTACGGCGATTACGGCATCCGTCTTGCCGGTCTCCATCATTCGGTGCAGCGCATCGGCACTGCCCTGCGGCGGCGTTGTATTCTGCTCCGCAAAAAGCTCCGCAATGCCGTAAATATGCGGCATGTGACGCAGCGCAAATCTTCTGCCCTTTGTCTCGGCAGCCGCATTTTTGGCTGTGAGTGAGAGGCAGTCTGCGTACCTTACGCTGTGACCGTGTTCGGTGAAGGCTTTTCCGATATTTTTTGCCGCAGTGTCGTATCTTCCGCCGACACCGTAGCCGAGTATCAGGATGTTCATGCTGTCGCTCCTTTGGTATTAACAAAAAGCGGGCAAAGAAACAACTTTGCCCGCCGGATCGTATCATTCTTTTGGATCTGTGCCGTTGTCGGATTTTTCTGCCGTATTCAGCTTTTTCATATACATGAGCGTATACATAACGAGGCTAAACATCATAAGTACGGCGCAGGCGATAAGGAAGCCGTAAGAGATCGGTGCGGGAATGTCGGGGGTTATCACATGTAGCATCATGACGACATACAAGGCTCCGGTGCAGAGCTTGCCGTACCACCTTGCGGAGTTCAGCTCGTTCGTCACCTTGAGAACATAGTAGCCCATGGTTATCATTGCGATCTCCTTGACCGCAAGGAAGCCCACCAGCACCCACATTGCCGGATAGGTCGTCGAGACGCAAATTATCATCGCTGCCTGCGTTATCTTATCCGCAAGGGGGTCTAAGACCTTGCCGAGATCCGTTACCATATTGAGTCGGCGGGCTATGAAGCCGTCCGCCACATCGCTCACCCACGAAACGACAAGGGTTATGAGCGCATATAAGTAATAATTTTTCAGGTAAAGGACAACAAAGACGGGGATAAGCACAAGCCGAAAATAGCTGAACAGGTTCGGCAGAGCGAACGCCTCCTGCTTTATCTCTTCTTTATAATCCCTTTTGCCGTTTGTTTCTGCCATATATAGAGTACCTCGTTTTGCAAAACGGAGCTTCGGCGTTTGCCGACACGGTGTTCCGTATTAGATAATAATACCCTTTTTCGACTGCTTTGTAAAGCGTTCAAACGATTTTTTCTGTGTTAAACATTGATTTTAGTACATAAAGACTGTTTTGACCAAATCCCCTGAGTGTGAAAAGGCAGATTCCCGCGATCGAAAGCTCTTTTGCAAGCGAAAGCTTTGCCGCCAAACTGCGCACATCCTCAAACCACACACTGCGTTTTGCGCCCATAGGGTCCCGGTATTCAAAGTGCGATGCGGCGACTATAGCGTCGAATTCTATCTCACTTCCAGTTGCCGCCGCGATCTTCACGGCAGTATCCTCGTAAAGAAGCTGCGCCTCCTCGCCGATGTCCCACGGCAATCGCCACGAATAGCCGTGATTTGAAATGCCCATCAAAAGCTTTTTCGCAGGCAATTTCGCCGCAGCATCGCACAGCACCCGTCGGGCATCGGCTATGGACGACACCGCCTGCGGAGCTGCATGGCTCCCTCCTCGCTCACAGCTCATTATAACCACTCTGTCGCAGTATTTGCCGAGTGCGGCAAGATCGAAGGCACACTCCCGCTCATCGTCCGCCTCAGCTGCCACCGTCGCATAAAGAAACTTGCCCTCACGGTGGAGCCTTTCGGACAAATGGCGCAAAAGCTCCGAGCAGTCGTCCCTGTCATATGGGTAAATGTAGTTAAAATAAAGGTTTGCGCCGTATCTCCCGCCCTCGGTAACGCAGCGCAGCACATTATCCGCAAAGCGATCACGCAGCGTTTTATCCGAACACAGCCTGTGCGCCGTTTCGCCCGAAAAGCCGCCGTCGTCGCCGAGGTTTGAAACCGTGATAAGGGCGGCGACCGACTGTTCCTTCGCCCGTGAGATAAGCCCCGCATCGTCCGGCAAAATGAGTTCACCGCTCTCCGTGGGTCTGTGCGAAAAGGGGCTTATCGTCGTCATATACGGCAGCAGAGCATTCAATGTGCCGCCGTCCGTTTCGGGGTAGGCAAAGCCCCCGACCTCGATGCTCCCCTTCGGGCTTTCGTTCTCGGGGATCACGATCGCCTGACCGTGGGCTGTTCTCTCGTATTTTTGCAGACCGTTCACCTTGCAAAGCTCACTTATCGAAACGGCGGTTTTTCGGGATACGGAGGCAATATCCTCTCCCCTTCCGACAACAAATATCCTCATATCATCACCTCGGTAAATGATATGAGGATCTTAAGTCATCGTATAACCTTTCCGTCAAGTGCGGCGTAAAGCAGCTCGTCGCCGTCGTAGCTGAGCTTGAGTGAGAAGAAGGGTCTGTCCTCGTCCTCAAGGAGCTTTAGGAATATCTTGTCGCCCTCCCAAAGCGTCAGCCCGAAAAGCTTTTTGCGGTCTATCCACTCCAAAACGCCCTCGTCGCAGTCCCGAAGCTCGCCCTCGTAGCCGTCGGCCGTAAAAAGATGCATGAGCTCGGAGGGGTATTTCGTGTTCACAAAGGTGACTATCCCGCGATAGCGGTAGTCGGTAAGCGTAAGCCCCGTCTCCTCAAGGGTCTCACGGAGCAGACATTCATCGGGGCTTTCGTCCTCAAGGAATTTTCCGCCTATGCCTATCCATTTGTCACGGTTCAGATCGTTTTCCTTTTTGATGCGGTGCAGCATGAGGTATTCGTCGCCTCGGCGAATATAGCACAGCGTTGTGTTTATCATAATATCACCCGATTGGATGATACACCGCAGCGCAGATAATCGCAAGTGTTTTTATATTTACGCAAAAGTGTATACAGATTTTTCCGCGCAAAAGTGTTAAGCTGAGGGCGAAGTTAGGAACCGTTCCGATGTCATTCATCGCAGCGCAGTTATCAGAAGCGTCGGCACCTTGTAGGGTGGACTCATGAGTCCGCCGCAAAAACGGTGGGGTCTTAGACCTGCGCCCTACAGTGGAACGGCAGCATATTTTGGTACCGACAGTCGATTTTTCTTGCAAATCATAAGTCGGGTCCGTATCTTCGCTTATCATGTAGCGAGAAAAGAGGTTAGTGTATGACAAGTGTATTGTTCGTCTGCCACGGCAACATATGCCGCTCACCGATGGCGGAATTTGTACTCAGACATATGGTGAAGAAGAAAAATCTCGATGGCACATTTTTTATCCGCTCCGCTGCGACAAGTGCCGAGGAGACCGGAAATCCCGTTCATTTCGGAACGGAGCTGATGCTTAAAGCGCACGGTATCGAATGCTCTCAGCGTCGTGCAACACGGCTAACAAGGCATGATTACGACCGTTACGATTATATAATAGGTATGGATGAGGAAAACCGCCGTGAGATACTGCGCATACTCGGCAGCGATCCCGACGGCAAGGTTAGCCTGCTTCTGGACTTCACCGACTCTCCCCGCGAGATCGCAGACCCATGGTACACCGGCGACTTCGGCACCGCCTATGAGGATATAAGTCGGGGCTGCGCCGCCTTCCTCGACAAAATTTTGTAGAATCAAACGCAGCGGCATGAGGCAGAATTACCTTGTGCCGCTGCTTTTTTGTTTGCACCATTCGCTTGCCGACGGTCTGTTTATATTGCGATGCACTTTGCAATTTTTATTACGGCGCTATCGCAGGCAAAACAAAAAATCCCCGAAAAGAATATCTTTTCGGGGATCGCTTATCCTATCAGTTTTCCCAATTATCGTCGAGGTATACCGAACCGTCCTTGCCGCTTTGGGCAACGCCGTAGGAATGCTCAACGCCATCGGCATCGGTGTAGAAAACAATGATATTGCAGTAGGCATCGGGAATATAGCGGGAAACGCTTATGTATTCGCCGTCGCTCATAAAGCTGCGGTAGCACACAAAGTCTTTAAGTGTTATATAGCCGTTTTGCATTACCGCCTCGTAGACCCTGACATCGTACACGGTTCCCTCGGCCGAAAGTCCGAAGGTCTCACCGTCGGGATTTATGGGGAACTCTGCGACTTCATCCCCCTTGTCGGAAAGGATTATCTCGCCGCTTTCGGTGCGGGATGAGGGCAAATAAGCCTTATTCACATGCCCTTTAAGCTCGGCATATGGAACCACGAAGGTCGGCATACCGCCTGCATAGCTTGCGATCTGATACTGCTGGGCAAACACGACAAGGCCTTCGTATGAGAAGTACCACTGACCTTCCTCCAGAAGCATCGACACCTGCGAAAGATTGGGCTCATTGTTCACAACGGTATCGGCGTAGCTGCTCTGAATGTAGGACACGATAAACTGCGTAAGCTCATCGCCGTCGTCGGAAAGGTCTTCAACCGAAAGCAGCTCACCGGTCTTCGTATCGAAGTTATATGCCACCTGGCCGAAGCTTCCGTGGGCACCGCCAGCGTAAACTCTCTCGGCAACGCACAGGCTGATAATGCCTTTGTCTGCGTGTTTTACGACGACCTGATAATCATAGCTGTACGGCGCATAAGCACTGCCGTCAACATGGGCGGAATAGGCTGACTCTTTGAAGTCCTCGTAATACTCCACGGCATCATCGTGCGAATCCTCAAGTACCTTGTTTATCTCGGCACCTGCCTTGACGCTTACGCCCTCCGTGACCTTTGCGGAGTTTATCATATAGGAAAGGTAAAGTCCGGCATCGTCGTACATATCCGCACTGTCGCAGTCGTACTCAAAGGCGATGGCACCGGCTGCCTTTTCATCGTCGCCATCATCCTTGCCGCTGCTTCCGCCTCCGCCGCAGGCACACAGCGAAACAAGCAGCATTGCAGCCAAAAGCAGAGAAATATAACGCTTCATTGAGATGAGCCTCCTTAAATTTTCAACAATTTCAACAGGGTTTCCAACATTATTATGTAAAGCTCTGAACTTTCCGTACAAAGCTCATCGCACCTGTATCGCAAAAGTCCTTCAATGCCTCCGCCATGAGTGCGGGATCCTCTTTCATGCCGGTCTCGTACCAGAAGCGGAGCATGGTATTCGTTGCGGAAACAAGTATGCTGCGCAGGCACTCGGTATGCATTTCGGGCATAGGGGGATCGCCGCCGAAAAGCTCCTCGACATAACCGAAGGAGTACTCGTATATAATGTCATACATCGCCTTCATGTCCCCATTCGGGCCGCAGAATATCCCGCATATATCCTGATTATCCTTGAGCAGTCTGAAATTATCCTCCGCCTCAAGACGGGGAACGCCCTTCGACGCCTTCTGCTTTGCAAAGGCATCCTTAAGCTCCTGCTCAAGCTGCTGTCTCAGGTCATAGGGATCGGTGTAGTGCGAATAAAAGGTACCTCGGTTTATATCCGCTCTTTTGCAGATCTCGGTGACGCTGATCTTGTCGATGGGTTTCTCTTGCAGCAGTTCAAGGAAGCTCTCCCTTATCGCCTGCTTTGTATATTTTACTCGGCGATCTTCTTTTTTCTGAGTTTGCATAGCTCATCACCTCATTTGTTTACAAAATACCACAGGGCTCTTCAAAAATCAACACATTGTCTGAAAATTTTCAAACTCTTTGCTTTTGTCTATTGACTTACGGCGTCGGAGCTTTAATATAGTAGTAAAAGATGGGAGAGGGCTATGAAGAAGATAGGTGCATTACAATTGGGTCTGTCCTTTGCCGGCTGCTTTTTGGGTGCCGGCTATGTATCGGGACAGGAGCTTTGGCAGTTTTTCGGCAGCTTCGGCAGTGTCGGCATAGCGGGGCTTTTGCTTGCCGTTTTGCTGCTTGCGCTGTTCGGTGTTTTAATGCTGAAGATAAATCGGCTTACCGGCTTTGAGGAGGCGGATAAGCTTGTTGCGGGTGAGGGGCATCCCCTGCTGCGTTCGGCGGTAACGGTGCTGTCCCTGCTGTTTTTGTTCGGCGTCGGAACCATAATGACCGCAGGAGCCGGTGCCTCGGCGCATGAGCTGTTCGGCATATCCCCGACCCTCGGCAGCCTTATATTCGCCGCCTTGGTCGCCGTTGTTGCGCTTGCGGGACTGCGGGGCATGATCTCCGTCTTTTCGGCGACCGTTCCCCTGCTTGCCGCCTTTTCGCTGGCGTTCGGGATCTATGCCCTGTCGCACTGCGGCTTTGAAATGCCGCAGCCGAATGAGACCAATCCGCTTATGAGCTCGTGGCCCGTTGCCGCCGTGTCCTTTGCGTGCTACAATCTTTTTGCGGGTATAGCCGTCATTGCCCCCTTGGGCAGACACACTAAAAGCAGCGGCACGGTATTCGGCGGCATAGTCTTCGGCGCACTTGTGCTGCTCGTTACTGCGGGAAGCGTCCTCGTGAGCATTTCCACGGCACCGAGATTTTACTCGGCGGAGCTGCCCATGCTTGCCTTTGCGCAGAGCATCGCACCGCTGTTCGGCACCGTGTACGGCGTTCTGCTGCTGTTTGCGATGTTCGGTACGGCGGTATCCGTAACCGTTGCTCTGACGAATGCGCTGAGGATAAAGCTGAAGCTTTCCGAAAGGCGCAAGCCCGTTCCGGTCATCGCCGCCGCTGCGCTGATGTTCGGCGGCAGCCTCTTCGGCTTCGGCGACCTCATAGGTCTCATTTACCCCGTATTCGGCTACTGCAGCAGTGTGCTGATGGTTATAATGACGATACATTTCATAAGACGAAAGGCGAAAAAGCATGAGTAGGCTGATATGTCTTGAATCCGTCGATTCGACAAACGCATACCTCCGCAGAAACATCTCACTGCCGCACAAGACCGTCGTTCTTGCCGATGCGCAGACCGCCGGACGGGGCAGACTGCAAAGGAGCTTCTTCTCCGCTGCCGGACAGGGGGTCTACATGTCCGTGCTGCTGCATCCGAATTGTGAGCCGCAGAGGGTCGCAAGCCTTACGCCGAACCTTGCCGTCGCAGTTTGCCGTGCGATAAACACCGTGTGCGGGGTGATGCCGGAGATAAAGTGGGTGAACGACCTTTACCTCAAGGGCAAAAAAATGTGCGGCATACTGTGCGAAAGCGTCATCGAGGACGGCACCGCAAAGAGCGTCATCGCCGGCATCGGGGTCAATGTCTCGGCAAAGAATGAGGACTTCCCTCCGGAGCTTCGGGAGCTTGCCGGTTCCGTTCTGTCCCTCACCGGAAAGAAGGTCGAGCGGGGCAGGCTTGCCCTTGAGATCATTCGGGAGACGGACGCCATGTACGATGCATGGCTTAGCGATGAGCTGGTTTGCCTTGAGGATTACCGCAGTCTGTGCCTTGTCCCGGGGCGGGAGATACTTGTCATCACCCCAAACGGTGAGGAAAGAGCCTTCGCCGAGGGTATAGCTGACGACTTCGGTCTCATCATAAGAAACGAAAACGGACGCCGCACCATCCGCAGCGGTGAAATATCGATAAAAATCTAAGGCGGCCAAAAGGCCGCCTTTTGAATATTTAATGTATTATCCTTATCGCGCGGGGGCAGGTCTCAAATTCGATGCGCTCAAAGCTGCCGCCGTTTTCACCGTCGAAGGTGAAGCTTTCGGGAGAGTCAAAGCTGAACACCGCATGCTTTGTATGCAGTATGCTTATGTACTCGCTGCCGAAGTTGCCGCCGAGGACCTGCGCCGCCAGGGGTGCAAGGCTTGCCATATGCTTCGGCTTGCGCAGCAGTATAAGCTCATGCTCACCGTCGCCAAGTTCGACCTCGTCCTTCGGGAGATCCACAAGCCCCGCAACGGAATACGAATTCGACACGCTGCCGTAGAGGAAATCGTCCTCAATAACGCCGCCGTCGTACTCGATACGCACCCTGCGGCCTTTCAGCGAACGCAGGCTCTTTGCCGCACCAATCAGATACGCCGCTTCACCGAGGCGGCGTTTTAGTTTTTGCGGTGTTCCGTAGCTGACCTCGGTGAATGCGCCGAAGGCGGCGACATAGTTGAAGTAACCTCCGCTGCGGCTGCCGACATCGAAGGGAACGGAGATACCGTGTACTATCCTCCGTGCCGCCTTTACGGGGTCGTTCTTGGGAAGCCCCAGCGATCTTGCTACATCGTTTGCGGTGCCGAGGGGGATATAGCCGACCGTCGGACGCTTGGATATACGCATAAGTCCGGAGACCACTTCGCTTAGTGTTCCGTCGCCGCCGATACAGACCAGAAGCTCCGTGTCCGCACCTATCTCGGCTGCGATGTCGCTTGCGTCACCGACGCCGGAGGTGAAGTGCAGACTCGGTGAATAGCCCGCATCGGAGAACACCTTCAGCACCTCGGCGAATTTTTTCCTGTACGCTCCCTTGCCCGCTGCGGGATTGATTATCAGCATAAGCGGCTTTTTCATGTCGCACCTTCCGTCAAACTGTTTGCAGATATTATATCAGCGGAGCCGGATGAAATAGTAGGCTTCGAGGTAGACCTTTTCGGAGGTGTAGTAGCTCCAGACCTCATCGGCAAGGGTTTCCGGCTCTTCCCTTTCACGCAGCAGCTCACGAATGTCCTCAATGACCTCCTTCACCTCTGCGTCACATTCCGCCTCAAGATCGTAGAAGCGGTCGTAATGGGCATAGGAGTAGACCAGTATGCTGCGGTACCCGCCCTCGGGTTCGAGGGCAAAGCCCTGACGCATCTCTATAACAAGGTTGTCGAGCCTTGCCATGTGGACATGCTTTATCGCCTCGATCTTTGCCGCGGCAACACACAGCTCATAATTTTCGTCCCCGGGGTCAACCCCTGCCTCCTCAAGTACCGCCTTTGCCACGTCGTCACAGCTCAGGCTGCCGTTTATGACCGCTGCGGACGAATCCTTGAAAATGCTGTAATCCCAGGTGTCGGGGTCTGTTTTCAGACTGTCGTAAATGAAGTTGTGGTAATTATCCGCATAGCCCAAAAGCTCCTCGGTCGAATGCTCGTGTGCAAGACCGTAGGCCTTGAAAAGATCGTACTGCGCCCAGATAAAGCCGCCGAACGCAGCTATCAGAATTAGGGACAAAAACAGCAGTATCTCGGCTGTTATCTTGCCCTTGTTGTGTTTGGGCTTTATCGGCGGCATTTTCTTCGCCGCCTTAATGGATTCCGTCTGCGGCAGAACGCCGTCCTCAAGATATTTCTCATAGGCGTCGCAGACCTCGTTCGGATCGCCGAACATGACCATGCGTCCCTTATCCAGCCACAGCACCTTGTTGCACTGCCTTCTTACGCTGCCCAGCGAATGCGAGACCATAAGTCCCGTGGTCTTGCCGTCGGACAGGATCTTCTGCATATGCTCACGGCTCTTCTTTTTAAAGTCGCCGTCACCGACCGCGAAAACCTCGTCGAGGATTATAATATCCGGCTCAACAAGGCTTGCTATCGCAAAGGCTATCCTCGACTTCATGCCGGAGGACAGGGTGCGGAAGGGGTTATCCTGAAACTCCCGCATATCCGCAAAGTCTATGATCTCGTCGTACTTCGAGTCGATAAACTCATGTGAATAGCCCAGAAGTGCGGCACGGAGATAGACATTCTCCTTGACCGTCATCTCCTTGTCGAAGCCTGCGGAAAGCTCCAGCAGGGCGCAGAGCTTGCCGTTGCGCTTAATATCGCCCGCTGCAGGGGCAAGGGTGCCGGAGATCGCCTTCATGAGTGTGGACTTGCCCGCTCCGTTTTTGCCGATGACGCCCAGCATATCGCCCTTTTCAAGCTCAAACGACACCCGCTTCAATGCCCAGAAGGTGGAGGATTTTTTCTCCCGACCGAAAAGGCGTTTTATTATCGATGCGGCGGAGCGGGAGTCCGCCTTGCGGTATCTGACGGAAACGCCGTCCAAGATCAGTGCCTTATTGTTATCCATACGGCACCTCCTCAGACATACAGTGCGATCTTGTCACGGCAGATGCGGTAGGTGCAGCCGCCGACAAGAAGGCAGAACAGGGTCATTGCGCAGAGCATGAGATTGTACGACAGCGTCGGCACCGAGGCATGGATGACGACCTGACGGAAATAGTCTATGCACATATACAGGGGATTGCACTTTAAGAGCCTTCGCATGATACTCGGCAATATCGAAATATCATAGAATATGGCGGAGGCATACATTATGACGCGGCACAGCAGCGGCCAAAGGTAATTTATATCACGGAAGAATATGTTTATCGTCGAAAGGAACATGCCTATGCCGAGATTTATGAGGTAGAGGCAGATCGTGGGATAGATAAGCGAGAAGAAGCTGAGCTTAAAGCTTATGCCGTCGATCGCAACGAAGACGAAGTACACAACAAGTGACACGAGGAAGTTAATAAACTGCGCTGTGCTGTGTGACAGCAGGAAGTATACCTTCGGCACCGGCACCTTGGTGTATATCGGTGCATTGTTGTACAGCACGGGAAGCGCACCCTTTGTAGAGCTTGCAAAGTAGTTGTACAGCAAAAGTCCGGAGAAAAGATATATCGTATAGTGCGCCATATTTCTGCCGAAGAAGGTGCCGAACACAAGGTCCATGATGAGCAGAAGGCACAGCGGCGAAAGCGCCGTCCATAAAAGTCCGAACACAGTACGCTTATACTTTTTTATGAAGTCACGCCGCACAAGCTCCCTCAGAAGGAAGCGGCGGTTTTTCACATCAATAGGCATAAGAATCTCCTTAAAAGAAAAATGCTATAATGCGTATTTAATACATTATAGCATAGGGCATATCATTTTTCCATATTATTTTTTTCCGCAAGGAAGCCGTCGTAATCCTCGGGTGCGTTGAAATCCCTCGTACTGTCGGGAACGAAGACAAAGCTTTCGCCTATCTGCCTTCCGTCGAGCGGGAGACCGACATAATATCTGTACACCTGCCAGCCCTTGCACTCGGAAATGCGCCCATCGGTAAACAGCCTCCGCACCGCCGTAAAGCAGCGCAGAAACTCATCGCCGCTGCGTATAAGCACGGCGCATATGCTCTTTTCGCTACCGAAGAACAGTATCGGAGCATCCCCGTCATCGGAGCAGATGCGGTGCATAGCCTCCCCGGAGTACAGCACATCGCCGTAGAGGAAGCAAACATCGTCGCCTATAAGCTCGACCGTGAAGCGGTCTATCTCCAGAACATTGTTTTTCGGTTCGTATCGCTCCGCTCCCCCTGTGGAGAGCTTTTCATCGTGGGAGGTGACGATGATGCGGGCGTTCGCATCGTTTTCACGGATAAGCCTGACCGTGCGCTCGATAAGCGTCTCTCCGCCGAACTCTATCTCGTGCTTTGAATGGCCGAGGTAGCCGTGCCATCGGCTGCCCTTGCCGTCCGCCATTATCACATATTTCATATCATTTTATAATACCGTGGTCACGGTAGAACTTGCCCAGCCTGCCGTAACGCTGCGGCCCCCAAAGCTGGATGATGTTGACACCGGACGAGGTGTTTGCCTCAATGACCGTAAAGCCGTCGGGAGTGGGAAGTATGTCCCATGCGATGATGTCGAGATACGGGAAGTGGGAGGATACCTCCAAAACGCCCCGCTTTATTTCCTCCCAGTTCGGGATGACGGTGCCCTTTATGGGCTTGCCGCTGTCGGGATGGACATTGTACACCGCAAGGTCATGCAATGTCCTTGCCTCACTCAGCTCACCGCTGACTATGTTTACATTTGCGATAAGTCCGCCCTTGGAGCCGTTATCCACCGCTCCCGTCCAGCCCGCACCTATGCGCTGCACCGCAAAGGCAAGGTCAAACTCCCGCTCCGGAGTATCACGCAGGACTATCATTCTTATGGTGTTTGCCGATTCGGCGTAGATCTCGTTTAAGTAGTCCGCCTGATGCGCAAGAGCGCAGACGAACCAATCCGCCCTGTCGTCAAGCGCACGGTAAAGCTCCTCACGGCTGCATTCTTTGCCGTTTAAGCTTATTGCGCCGCCGTCGTATTTGACTATGCGGACACCGCCGCCCTTGCCGCCCCGAACGGGCTTTACAACGAAGGCACCCTCTCTGCGCAGGACATCGAAAAGCTCATCTATGCTCTCGATCCTCCGTGTGCCGAAGCCGGATATGCGCTTGCCCTTTTTGACGGCGATGAGCTCCGGAGTCGGGCAATAGTCACGAACAAGCTCCGAGAATACGACCTTGTTATCCAAAAGGCTGTTGTAAGGCTCGTTTATCTGCCGTGAGCGTATCCAGTCGAACTCCGAAAGATACTGCTTTTTGTCGTTATGCGCAAAGTCATACAGCGAGATCTGATCCGCCATATAGCCGCCGAAAACGGCATGCCATATGCGCTTATGCAGCGGGGTGTTAAAGTGATCCGGTGCAAACAGTATCCTCACTACCCACCTTGCCGCCATCATCAGCCATGCCAGACAGGCTCTTGCAAATTGCATCATGCTTATCGTTCTCCATGCAGCTTATAATCAGGTTTGCTATCTTATCCGTTGCCCTGCCGCTCATATCGGGCAGGTATTTCTCACGGAAGCCCTCATAGGCAGCCCTGTCGTAGCTTCCGCCCGCTATTGCACGGCCGAGTGCCTTTGCGGAAGTATATACGCAGCTTGGCAGCTCATCGGGCAAAATGACATTCAGTCCGTTATGGCTCAGATAATCGTCATAGTCGAAGAGATAGAAGTACACCGGCTTATCCAAAACCGCCGCCTCTATGCTTATCGCAGAGTAGTCGGTTATAACACATTCGGCAACGGACAGCACCGCCGAGGTCGGTATCTCCGGACATTCGACCGCCGCTATCTGTGTCTTGCTCTTTATCTGGTTCGGGTGGAGCTTCACCACCAGCACCGTATCCTCATAGGCGGAGAACGCCTTCACCAAGGGTGTGGGGTTTAAGACCTTTCCCTTGCGGAAGGTGGGTGCGTAAAGCACTATCCTCTTGCCCTTGAATTCGGGGTAAGCGGAATAGAAAAGCTCCTTCGAGCTTTCGACATTCTCCCTCAGATCGTCCATCCTCGGAAGACCGACATTGTAAAGTATGTTTTCCTCGATGCCGAAGGAGGCGCAGTAGAAGGGGTTGAACGCCTTGCCGCCAGCTATGACGACATCGTAGTTGCGGTGCATTCGCATCTCCTCGGCGATCATTTCGTTTCTGCCGAACTTCTTGCCGAGTGACTGGTAGCCGGATTTTTTGATCTTACCCATGGCATGCCACATCTGGATGACGGCAAGCTGCTTCTTGTGCTTAAGCACCGAAACGGCGGGCCAGTAGGAATCCAGTACGCAAACTCTCGCCCTTGCGAGATGGTGCATACTGCGCAGTGTCGCCCCGGCAAAAGAAAGCATACTTTTTATGTTATTGTCCGCCCGCTGCGTTATCATGACGATCTTCACATCGGGCTTAAATCCTTTTATACGAGCGGAAAGGCTCACAAAGTCCTCGGAGGGGGTATCCGACTGTCTGCTCAAAAATACGATCCTGCTGTTGTCGGTGGGCATGAGCTTCATGAAAAAGTAGATGAAGCCGAGTACCCAGCGCAATAAAATCACTGCTATTCGCATAATGCTCCATTTCTCCCCGATCATCGGGGCAACGGTTTCTTGATCGCTTTTTGTCATTTTACTATCTTTTCGGTATTTCTTCAATAGTAATTTGTGAACGATACGGCAAATAATAGCCAAGGGAGGTGCCGACATTCCAAATATCCGCTCTGCGACGAACAAGAAAAATCACATCGCAGGGGAGGGGTCTCCCGTCCCGCTTGTCGGAAGTAAAAACCGCAAAAGCGCACAAAATCAGGCGTCATGTCTTGTCGGGGCAAATATATATCTTGAAAAAAATGCGGAATCGTGTAGAATGTATATTTAGCATCTTATGCTTATCGAAAACAAAAAACATATTTGACACGAAAACCGGAGGGTCTTTCGCAATATGAAAAGATTTATAAGAAAGCTTGCCAGAGCAGTTTCCGCAATCGCTCCGAAATCGGGCATAATAAGGGATGTGCTTGCGGGAACATACAGAGTCGGCGTCAAGATTTACAGACGCTTCTTCGGACTGAAAAAGTTCCGTGAGGCAGCAAATGCCGCAATTGCGGAGCATCGTCCCGAGGCCGCACACGGATTTAAGCACTTTGTACTGATGCTGAAGATCTACCGCTGTCGGGTGCGCTTCGGCATAATCCCGAAGGAATACTTCATCTACGGCTTCAATATGCTCTCGGGAGAGGGCAGATCGACCTTCGTGACGAGAAGTAACAAGTACAAGTATTACAAGAAATTCAACGACCGCAACTATGTTGATTTCCTGAATCAAAAGACCGAGACTTATCGCATCTTCGGTGAGTTCTACGGCAGAGATGTCGTGAGCCTTTATGATGACAGGGACTTTGACAGCTTCCGTGCCTTCCTCGAAAAGCACCCCCGCTTCATCTACAAGCCCGCTCAGGACTACGGCGGCAGAGGCATCAAAATCTACGACCGCAAGAACTACGAATCCGACGAGGATCTGTTTGAGATCATCATATTCAACGGTGCCTGTGTTCTTGAGGAGCTTATCGTTCAGGGCAAGGAGATCGCCGAGATCCACCCCGATTCGGTCAACACCGTCCGCATAGTCACCTATCACAGTGACAGCGGTGAGACCCACACACAGTGGTGCTTCCTGCGCATGGGCTCCGGCGGCAGTCACACCGATAATATGTCGGGTGGCGGAATATCCGCAAGGATAGACTTCGACACCGGTGTTATATGCGACTGCGGCAGAGACTATCTCGGCCATCGCTACATCTATCATCCGGACAGCAAGATCCAGCTCGTGGGACTGAATATCCCGCAGTGGGACGAGGTCAAAAAGCTCATCTGCCGCCTTGCGGATACGCTTCCGCAGGTGCGCTTTGTCGGCTGGGATCTGGCATACAGCGAAAAGGGCTGGGTCTTTGTCGAGGGCAACGCTCAACCTCAGTGCGTTGCACCTCAGATAATGTCATATAACGGCATGCTCTATGCCTACAAAAACATGGATTCCATATACGAGGCGGATCACAGATCGGTCGGAGGTGGCAAGGCATGAACGAAAAAGAAGCTGTTTTGAAGCTCGGCTTTACGGGTGATCTCGCATTCAGCGGCTATTTTGCCGATCGCTGCTGCGACGACGAGACCCTAAGCGACGACATCAAAGCCTTTCTGGCTCAGAATGACTACAACATCATAAACTTTGAAAGCCCCGTTACCCCCTGCCGTGTAACGAAGAAAAAGCGTCTTGCCCATCGCAGCAACACCGCCGCACTGGGCTTTGTGAAGCGCAACATCAAGTCTCCGGTGCTGTCCTTTGCCAACAATCACATGATGGACTTCGGCACCATCGGCGTCATCGACACCATAGATAACTGCAAAAAAGAAGGCCTGCCCTACATCGGCATCGGCTTGGATGTCAAAGAAGCCGCCCGCTGCATCATATTGGGCGACAAGATCAAGGTCGGCATACTCTCGGTGCAGTACAAGAGATACCGCATCGCAAACGAGACCTCCGGCGGCCCTCTGCATGAGTCGAGGGAGGACTATATCAAAGCCGCCGTCAAAAGCCTCAGACCCCATGTGGATTATATCGTTTTGGTATACCACGGCGGCGACGAGTTTTTGCACATTCCCGCCGCACGGGTAAGACGGCAGTTTAAGCGTTATCTGCGCTGGGGCTGTGACGCCGTCGTTGCGCATCATCCCCATGTCGTTCAGGGCTATGAATACTTCGGTGCAAAGCCTGTTTTCTACTCACTCGGCAACTTCATCTTCGATACGGATTATCAGAGAGCGCAAAAGGACACCGATAACGGTCTTTTGCTGTCCCTCGATTTCCGCAAGGACGGCATATCCTTTGAGACTCTCCCCACCCATATCGACAGAGAGACTCACAAGGTATCGGTCGGTGAGAGCTGTGAGTGGTTTGCGGATATGTCGGAGCTGCCCTCCTCAGTTAAAAAAGCGGAGAAGGACCGCAAAAAGGACGTTATCGCAAGGATAAAGGCTTATAAGGAGAACGAGCTTAAAAGCCGTGAGGAACAGTACGCTACAGAGCAGGTACGCATCGAACAGATGGAGGCCGCTGCCGCAATAAGAGAGGCATTTGGCAACAATACCGATCCCGAGCTTGCAAACAGAGTTCCCATTGATGAGCATGAGGGGCTTGCGGATGAGGGATACATGGAACGCAATATGAGAGGCAAGCTGTAACGGTGATAGCATGACCGATAATTACGGAAGAAAAATCGAATATTTGAGGATATCCGTAACCGATGCCTGCAATCTCAGGTGCAGCTATTGTATGCCCGAGGGTGGGCAGAAATGCGGCTGTGCGGAGAATCTGTCGGCTGATGAGATAGTTGAGATAGCGACAGCGGCGGCGAGGCTCGGCGTAAGGAAGATACGCATAACCGGCGGTGAGCCGCTTGTGCGCAGTGACATCGTTGAGCTGACCGAAAGACTCGGTGCGATAGACGGCATACGGGATCTTTCGATGACCACGAATGCGACTCTGCTGCCCCCGCTGGCAAAGCCTCTTTTCGATGCGGGGATTCATCGCATAAACATAAGTCTCGATACGCTCGACACCGAAAAATACCGCCGCATAACAAGAGGCGGTGAGCTGAGCATGGCACTAAAGGGCATAGAGGCGGCACTCTCGGCAGGCATGAGTCCGGTAAAGCTCAACTGCGTTCTCATCGGCGGAGTAAACTCCGATGAGACAGAGACGCTTGCAAGGCTCACGCAAAGGTACCCCGTCGATGTCCGATTTATCGAGCTGATGCCGATAGGCGATACGGCGCAGTTCGGCGAGTCGGCGTATCTTCCGGTGTCGTATGTGACCGATACGCTGCCGGAGCTTAAGGCCGTTGCGTCGGAGTCCGAAAGCACGGTGGCAAGGGAATATGTTCTGCCCGATGCCTTGGGCAGGGTTGGACTTATAAGCCCGTTGAGCAATCACTTCTGTGCCCGCTGCAACAGGCTCAGGCTCACCGCCGACGGCTGCATAAAGCCCTGCCTTCATTCGGCGGAGGAGATACCGGTGAGAGGTCTTCACGGCAAGGAACTCGAAAACGCCATACTGACGGCAACAGAACACAAGCCGAAGATGCATGTCGAGCTTTCGGCAACCGAACGGTCGCAGTCAAAACGCAGCATGAACAGAATCGGAGGATAAACACATGGCAAAGGTAGCCGCAATTTGCATAAGCGAAGTAAGAGGAATTCAAAAGCACGAGATAGAAAGCGCACATTTCCGTGTAGATCACGGCATCGACGGTGACGCCCATGCGGGCAACTGGCACCGTCAGATAAGCCTTCTGAGCGTCGAAAGCGTCGCAAAGCTTCAGGAGAAGATAAGCTTTAAGCTCAAAAACGGAGATTTTGCGGAGAATGTTCTGGTCGAGGGTCTTGCGGTGGCAACGCTCCCCGTCGGAACGAAGCTCAGGATCGGCGAGGCTCTGTGTGAGGTCACGCAGATAGGCAAGGAGTGCCATGCAGACTGTGCCATCCGCAAGGCTGCGGGTGACTGCGTTATGCCCCGCGAGGGTATATTCGTCAAGGTGCTTGCCTCCGGCGATGTAAAAAAAGGCGACCCCATCGAGGTCGCTGAATGACATATTCCCTGCGGGAATATGTCGAATCATATCGCTTTGCAGCGATTTAGAATGTCGGCACCCTTCTTGGCTCTCCCATAAGGAGGACCAAGAAGGGTGCGAAGCGTTTTAATATCTGCGCTGCGGCGATTGAGATCGTCGGAACGCAAGCCCTCATCGCAGGGAACGGGTTTTCCGTCCCGCTTGTCGGTATATTAAATCAGGGCAAAGTCCCGCCTCAACATGCCGCAAGGGAATGCATCGTCCGATATTATCCCTGTACCGTGATGACGGTTTCGGCGCTTATGCTGTCGATGTCGTTGCCGCTGTACACGCCGTTAAAGCTCCATTTCACCTTTATCGGCACGCTCAAAAGCTCGCCCTCCCTGACGGGCAGCTCATGCGAAGTGACATACAGCAGCGTATCCTGCGTCCTGCTGTTCGACTCGACGCTTATCGACGAGGTGTTGAAGCGATAGTCCGTTCCGAGGATGCTGACCACTCCCGTGCGGGGGCCTATACCAACGGTGTAGGAGCGAAGGTAGACCTTGACCTCAAGGATGTACTTGCCGCTTGAGGACACTGTGACCGCATATTTGGTGTGGGTATTGAGCGAGGTTCCGGTGTTTGAATCGAAGCTGCCGGAGAGTACCTTGCCGGCAGGTGTCGGAGTTGCCGTGGGCGTCGGGGTAGGTGTCGGTGTCGGGGTGGGTGTATCGCTTTCACTCGGTGTTACGCTCTCGGAGGGAGCATCCGAGGGTTCATCCTTCACTCCCTGCGACTGCGTGGGCGAAGGCTCCGCCGCCTTGTCGCCGTCCGAAAAATCGGCGGTCAGCCATGCGGTTATCGCGGCAACTATGAGCAGCACGACTATGAGTGCGGCGAAAATATGCCGTTTGTTCTTGTCCATTTGAGTTCCTCCGTGTTTGATTTTGTCCCGATTATACAATACTTTTTTCAAAAAATCCATATCCGTACACGGTATGACGCTTGCTTTATTGACAAAATCGCAGAAAAATATTAAAATTTACTATTGAACAAGCAGTACGAAGGGAGGCGAAGGCATGGCAAAGGGCGGCAAGCATCTTGCACCCTCAAAGCGCAGAATCAGACTGCGCTCAAGCTCCGGCAAAAAGAGCGCACCCCGACGCCGTGTCAGCTCAGCGCAGCGGCAGAAGGATGTCCTGCGAGCCATCGTCTTTCTTCTTTTCTGCGTTGTGATGATCTCACCGATTCAGGGCTGCATAGTCGGTGACGGCGACTATATCGGTCAGGCGGCGGCGCAGGAGATAGCGATCGAGGACGCGGGTCTTATGGCGGAAAAGGTGCAGGACATGCGCTCCGACATGATAAAGATCGACGGCGATGTGTATTATAAGGTCCAGTTCACCGGATCGGTGACGGATTACCGCTACATAATCGATGCCGAGACCGGCGAAATTCTGACGCAGGCGTTCTATCGTTTGGATAAATCGTGATATTACGGCTTCCTCTTTTTTGAGGAAGCCGATTTTTTGCTTGACGATCTTATTCGTCGCATGGCAAATGTCGGGTTTTCGGGCTTTGCCGTTAATATAGAATTTGCCATCGTCAAATTTCGTAATTTTGTTGTGTATATACTCTTTTCTTTTTCATCGGTATTTGGTATAATTCATTTGATAAAGATTAAGAAACGCCAAATACAAACAGAGAGGAAGATTTAAATTGATCTCACACGGCAAAGAAATCAAGGTTTTTTCGGGCAGCTCCAATCCCGAACTCGTTAAGGACATCTGCTCCTACCTTTTCAAGGACATGGGCAGTTGCGACTGCGCAAGCTTTGCGGACGGCGAATGCTCCATCTCCGTAAAGGAACCCGTTCGCGGTGCCGATGTTTTCATCGTTCAGTCCACCTGCAAGCCCGTTAACGACAATCTTATGGAGCTGCTCGTCATGATCGACGCAATGCGCAGAGCCTCCGCCGGACGCATCACCGCCGTTATCCCCTACTTCGGCTACGCCCGCCAGGATCGCAAGGCAAAGAGCCGTGATCCCATCTCCGCAAAGCTCGTTGCAAACCTTATCACCGCCGCCGGTGCAGACAGAGTCCTCACCATGGATCTTCACGCCGCTCAGATCCAGGGCTTTTTCGACATTCCCGTTGACAACCTTTTCGGCGCACCCCTCTTTGTTAAGCACTATGCAAGCATATTCGGCAAGAACAACGACGATGTCGTTGTCGTCTCCCCCGATGTCGGCAGCACCGCAAGAGCCAGAAATTTTGCGATGAAGCTCGGCGTCAACATGGCCATTGTTGACAAGCGTCGTCAGAAGGCGAATCAGTCCGAAGTCATGAATATAATCGGCAGCGTCGAGGGCAAGACCTGCATCCTCCTCGATGACATGGTCGATACCGCAGGCTCTCTCTGCGGTGCGGCAAAGGCGATCATGGAGATCGGCGGCGCAAAGGAAGTCTACGCCTGCGCAAGCCACGGTGTCCTCTCCGGTCCCGCTATCGAGAGACTGAACAACAGCTGCATCAAAGAGCTTCGCCTGCTCGACACCATCCCTTACCCCTCCGATCAGCCCGAGTGCAGCATAATCAAGTACCAGTCCGTCGCTCCCATCTTCGCTGAGGCGATAAAGAGAGTTTACGAGGAGATCTCCATTTCCAATCTGTTTGATTAACCCATTGCTTATGTTTGACAGATTTCGCAACAAGGGCGGGGTATCATGGATCGTCGTGTTCCTCGGCAACCCCGGCCCCAAGTACAAGAACACACGGCATAACGCCGGCTTCATGGCAGCCGATGCCATGGAGAAGAAACTCGGCGTCAGTGTGAACAAAATGCGCTTCAAGGCACTTACGGCAAAGGTGACGATAAGCGGTGAAAGCGTGCTTCTTTTAAAGCCGCAGACCTTTATGAATCTTTCGGGCGAGGCGGTAAGTGCCGCCGCAGCCTTTTACAAGATACCGCCGGAGCGCATCATCGTCGTGTCCGATGAGACCGCCCTGCCCATAGGCAGGCTCCGCATAAGGAAAAGCGGTTCGGCAGGCGGACACAACGGACTTAAAAACATTATTTCGCTGCTCGGCACCGACGCCTTCCCCCGCTTCCGCATGGGCGTGGGCGCACCTCCGCATCCCGATTACGATATGGCGGATTGGGTTCTTTCCGTCTTTAAAAATCAGGATGCCGAAAACATGTGTGCCTTGGCGGATCGTGTATGCGATGCGATCGAGTGCTACATTGCCGAAGGCCCCGACCGTGCAATGAATAAGTTTAATTGTTAAAACGGGGCATTATTATGCCTCGTTTTTCATTTCACCGGGAAAGGATGATAAACATGAAAAAAAGCTGCATCGCCATGCTGCTGGCGGGCGGACAGGGATCGAGACTGTATGCCCTGACGCAGAATGTCGCAAAGCCCAATATGCCCTTCGGCGGCAAGTACCGCATAATCGACTTCCCGCTCTCAAACTGCGCAAACTCCGGCATCGACACCGTGGGTGTGCTTACGCAGTACCGCCCCTTGCAGCTCAACAGCTACATCGGCGGAGGCCAGCCCTGGGATCTCGACTCCGCGGACGGCGGCGTTTTCATTCTCCCGCCGTACCAGACGGCAGGGGAAAACGGATCATGGTTCTCCGGTACGGCAAACGCCATATACCAGAACATCGGCTTCATTGAGATGTACGATCCCGACAATGTGCTGATCCTTTCCGGTGACCACATTTACAAGATGGACTACTCCGATATGCTCTCGGAGCATGTAAAAAGCGGTGCCGCCTGCACCATCGCCGTTCTCTCGGTGTCGAAGGAGGAGGCAAGCCGCTTCGGTATCATGAACATCGGCCCCGACGGCTTTATAAACGAATTCGAGGAAAAGCCCAAGCAGCCGAAGAGTGATCTCGCCTCCATGGGCATATACATATTCAATTGGAATAAGCTCAGGGAATATCTCATAGCCGACGAAAACGATCCCGATTCCGACAAGGACTTCGGCAAGAACATAATCCCCAAGATGCTTGGTGCCGGCGAAAGGCTGCTGCCCTATCGCTTCTCCGGCTATTGGCGTGATGTCGGCACGATAACCAGCCTCTGGGATGCCAACATGGATATGCTGTCCACCACTCTCATAAACCTCTACGACCCCGATTGGCCGATACGCTCAAGGGGCTCCGTTTGCCCTCCGCATTTTGCGGGTGAGAACGCAAGCATAGTCCACTCCATAGTGACCGAGGGCTGCGTCATCGAGGGTCATGTCGAAAACTCCGTGCTTTCAAACTCCGCCGAGGTCGGCAAGGGGGCAAAGGTGCTGTACAGTGTGCTGATGCCCGGTGCCAAGGTCGGTGAGGGTGCCGTCGTCGAGTACGCCATCATAGGCGAGAATACGGTCATCGGCAAGGGTGCGCATATAGGTGCCGCTCCCGACGGAAGCGAGGGCTGGGGCGTTGCCACCTGCGGCCCCGACATTTGCATAAGAGACGGCGGTATCGTCCCCGCCGCCGCAATGATATATAAGTCCGAGGAGGTTTGAGTCATGTCCGATTTTCACGGGATCATTTACGCCTACGGCGCAACAAAGGAACTCGGTGAGCTGGTACGAAGCCGCACCGCAGCTTCCATGCCCTTCTGCGGCAGGTACAGGCTTATAGATTTCGCACTGTCCTCGATGATGAACGCCGGAATACACAGCGTCGGCGTTATTATGCAGAGAGATTATCAGTCCCTCCTCGATCACCTCGGCAGCGGCAAGGATTGGGATATGGGCAGGAAGATCGGCGGTCTGCGTATGCTCCCGCCCTTCGGTCTCCCCGAATATCACAAGGGCGATTACACCGGTACGATAGAGGCATTAAACGCAGTTTCCACCTATATTGCCGACATAAAGGAGGAGCATATCGTTATGCTCCACGGCAATACCGCCGCAAACCTCGATCTGCGTGAGATCACAAGGCGGCACCTTGAGTCCGGTGCCGAGATCACGGCGATATGCACACGGCAGGAGCCGGACCATCGCCATCACCGCTATATCGTCGGCGACGACGGCTTTGCAAGCGGCATCGTGTTCAATCAGAACGAAAAGGGCGAGGGACTTGCGTCCCTTGAGGCGTATGTCATATCCAAAAAGCTGCTGCTCGGTATGATGTCCGACTGTGCCGCACACAACGAATATCACTTCCACAGGGATGCCATCGCTGCCTATTTAAACGGCGGCGGCAGGATAAATGTCTATGTGCATGAGGGCTATGCAAAGCGTATCATGAGTACGGAGACATATTTTGAGACAAGCATGGATATGCTTTCTTCCGAATCAAGGTCGGAGCTTTTCCCCTCGGACAGACCCGTTCGCTCGAAAAGTGCGGTCGATGTCAGCACCTACTACGGTGAGAGTGCAAAAGTTCGCTCCTCCCTCGTTGCCGACGGCTGCATCATAGAGGGCGAAGTGAACAACTGCATCATCTTCTCCGATGTCCGCATCGAAAAAGGTGCCGTGCTGAATGACTGTATCATCATGCGAGGCTCTCATATCGGTGAGAATGTGATACTCAAAAATGTCATAGCCGACAAAAATGTGAATCTTTCCGCCTCCCAGACCCTTATGGGAAGCGAAAAGCTGCCCATCGTAATTCCCAAGGGCAGCATGATCTAATAGGAGCAAATTCAATGGTAAGTCAGATTTCCCGCGATGAGGTGCGCTCCGCTATCGAAGATAAGCTGTGTGCGCACTTCGGAGTAACAAGCAAAAACGCAACTGCGGATCAGGTGTTTCGTGCAAGTGCCATCGTTATCCGTGAGATAATGAGCCGCTTCCTCGCCTTCGAGGAGGAGAAAACGCCCGACCGTGAGATACACTATCTGTCCATGGAGTTCCTCATGGGCAGGAGCCTTATGAAAAACGCCTTCAACCTCGGCATCTCCGATGCACTGACCGGAGCCTTGGAGGATCTCGGCTTCTCCGCCGCCGATGTTTTCGAGGAGGAAAACGATGCGGGTCTCGGCAACGGGGGCCTCGGTCGTCTCGCCGCCTGCTATATGGATTCGATGGCGACACTCGGCATCCCCGCAACGGGCTATTCCATATGCTACGAGCTGGGCATCTTCCGTCAGAAGATCGTTGACGGCAAGCAGACCGAGGTCGCAGACGATTGGCGCAAGAGCGCCGAGAGCTGGCTCATCCCCAGGAACGAGGATGCGGTCGAGATACGCTTCGGCGGCTACATCACCCCGTATTGGGACAATTACGGTCACTATCACGCCGAACACCGTGACTACACTACCGTCACCGCAGTCCCCCGTGATATGCTCATAGCCGGCTACGGCGGCAAGCGCATAAACACGCTCAGGCTGTGGGACGCAAGAAGCACCAACGCTCTGGACATGTACCTCTTTTCCGAGGGCGAATATGTCAAAAGCCTTGAACAGCGCACCATGAGTGAGGTCATAACCAAGGTCCTCTACCCCGCCGACGATCACACCGAGGGAAAGCTTTTGCGGCTCAAGCAGCAGTACTTCTTCGTATCCGCCACAGTGCAGACCATCGTCCGCAAGCACATCGAACGCTTCGGCGATGTGCGCTCCTTCCACAAGCACCATGTCATTCAGATAAACGACACCCACCCCACCCTCGTAATTCCCGAGCTCATGCGCATACTCATGGATGAACACGGCCTCGGCTGGGATGAGGCGTGGAGCATCGTCACCTCCTCGGTGGCATACACCAACCACACCGTAATGAGCGAAGCCCTCGAAAAGTGGCCGCAGTCGCTCATCCAGAGCCTGCTCCCCCGCATCTGGGAGATACTGTGCGAGATAAACCGCCGCTGGTGTTCGCTGCTGCTCTCCCGCTTCGGCAGCGGTGAAAAGACCGGCAGAAGCCTCATCATCCGTGACGGCTGCGTTCACATGGCAAATCTTTGCCTTGCGTCCTGCTTCAAGGTTAACGGCGTTTCCGCCCTGCACGGCGACATTCTCAAAAACGATCTCTTCTGCGATGTTGCGGAGCTTTACCCCGATCGCTTCACCTATGTCACAAACGGCATAGATCACCGCCGCTGGCTGGCGCAGATAAATCCGGAGCTTCACTCACTTTGTGTCGATCTTCTCGGCAGTGAGGACTATCTCCTTGATTCCGAGGCCCTTGCGGGGCTTAAAGACTTTGCAAGGGATGCCGATGTTCAGCGCAGAGTGCTTGAGATAAAGCAGCACAACAAGCTGCGCTTTGCCGAGTTTGCAAGGAAAAACGACGGCTTTGCGCTGAACACCGATGCCATCATCGATGTTCAGGTCAAAAGGCTTCACGAGTACAAGCGTCAGCTTATGTGCGCCATGCTCATCTGCTCCCTGCAGCAAAAGCTGCATGATGATCCGAATGCCGATTTCACCCCCCGCAGCTTCGTATTCGGCGCAAAGGCGGCGGCAGGCTATCGCACCGCAAAGCGCATAATCGAGCTTATCTGCTCCCTTGCCGACGATGTCAATTCCGACCCCCTGTGCAGAGGTAAGCTTCAGGTGTACTTCATGGAGAACTACAGGGTCTCCGCCGCCGAAGCTTTAATGCCCGCAGCCTGTGTGTCGGAGCAGATCTCGACAGCGGGCAAGGAGGCATCCGGTACCGGCAACATGAAGCTCATGCTCAACGGTGCCGTCACCATCGGCACGCTGGACGGTGCCAATGTCGAAATGTACGGGCGGCTGGGCGACGACAATATGTTCCTCTTCGGTCTCAAGGCCTCCGAAGTCGAGGACATTAAGCATCGGGGCTACGATCCGCAGGGCATCGCAAAGTCCGATCCCGAGATCGCCATGATACTCGACCGCTTCAGCCGAGGCTTTAAGGACGGCAAGAGCTATGCCGACCTTGCTTCGGGACTCATTTACAGCGACCCCTATATGCTGCTTGCCGACTATCGCAGCTACGCCGACACTCATCGTCGCATGTACGATGTTATATCCTCGGGCAGCGAGTTTGCCCGACTGTCTCTGATAAATACAGCGGAAAGCGGCATCTTTGCCGCCGACCGTGCGATAAGGGAGTATGCGGAAAACATATGGAAGATAAAACCGTAGTCGTCATCGGCGCCGTGAATATGGACATTTGCGGTAAGCCGAACAAAAGCCCCGTCATGCGGGATTCCAACCCCGGTACAGTCAGCTTCAGCCCCGGCGGAGTGGGCCGTAATATTGCGCACAATCTGAGACTCATGGGTCTCAATGTGAAGTTTATCACCGCCGTCGGTACGGACGCAAACGGTGAGAGCATAAGGCAAAGCTGTGTCGATCTCGGCTTTGATATGCACCTTTGCCGCAGGATAAGGGGCGGACGCACCTCCTGCTATCTCTATATCACCGACGAACACGGTGAGATGCAGCTCGGCGTAAGCGATACCGACATTGCGGGCAGCATCACCCCCGAATATCTTTACACCTGCCTCGGCGAGATAAACGCCGCCGATGCGGTCGTTGTCGATGCGAATCTCACCGAGGAGACCCTGCGCTGGGTGGGTGAGCATGTCACCGCACCCATATACGCCGACCCCGTTTCCACCGCCAAGGCGGAGAGGCTAAAGCCCCTGCTGCCGAAGCTCTTTGCCTTTAAGCCGAACGCAATAGAGGCGATGAGCATGACGGGCGAAAGCACCTCCCTCCGTGCAGCGGAGGCGCTTATGGCGATAGGAGTTCGCCGTGTGTTCGTATCTCTGGGCAGCGACGGCATAGTTGCCGCCGAGGGTGAGACGGTCGTAAAGCTCCCCTGCCTCAAAACGGACATCGTAAACACCACCGGCTGCGGCGATGCAGCCACTGCTGCCATCGTGTGGGCGGGAGTCCACGGTGCCGATGTCGTCGAGAGCGCAAGCGCGGCAATGAAGGCCGCCGCCCTGACGCTCCAATGCAGCGAAGCGGTAAGCCCCGACCTCTGCGAGGACATTTTGCAGTAAAATCAAAAAGCATCCGATGGAAAACATCGGATGCTTTTTTCTTATTCAAGGTCGCCGGAGGCAAACAGCAGAGTACTCAGGGCAACGATCGGTGCCGTTTCGCATCGCAAAATGCGCTCACCCATCGAGCAAATATGTATCCCGCATGCCCTCGCAAGATCGACCTCGAACTTCTCAAAGCCGCCCTCGGGGCCGGTTATTATCGCCGCCGTGGAGACTGTTTCCGCATCGGAAAGAGCGTCCTTCAGGCTCTCCCTCTCGCCGGTCTCGTACATCAAAAGCGGAAGCTCACACTTCTTTGCGGCATCGAGTGCCTCAGCGAAGGTGGGCAGAAAGCCGACCGCGGGGATTATCCCCCTGCCGGACTGCTTCGCCGCCTCCTCCGCAATGCGGTTCCAACGCTCAAGCTTTTTCTGCGCCTGCTCCGGTTTTGCGATGCAGCGTTCCGTATCTGTGAAAAGGATCTCACAGGCACCCGCCTCAACGGACTTCTGAATTATATAATCGGTCTTGTCGCCTTTGGGCAGACCGCAGATGACCTTCGTTTTGACCCTCGGCTCCGCCTTGCAGGGGACGACCTCGACGATCTCCGCCTCTGCCTCGTCCTTATCCGAACGCACAAGGCGGCAGCGGTAATCCGTACCCTTGCCGTCGCATATCGTCATGCTTTCGCCGGGACGCAGCCTCAGCACCCTGATATGCTCCGCATCCCTGCCTCTTATTATGGCTCTACCGCCCGAAAGGTTTGTTCCGAGCATAAAAAATCTGGGCATAAGCCTCACCTCGCTCCTGCATTATCTCATATTCCGCACCGCTTTGCAAGGGCAAGAGTATAATGAAAGCGGTGATGAAAATGAATGAGCTTGTGTTAAGCCGTGAAAAGTTTGCCGCCGTGTGGAGCCGTGTCGAGGGCAGTAAGCGGCAAGATATAAAACCGCCTCTACCCATAAGTGCAAAGCGACGCAAAAGCATGGCGACCCGCTGCATGCCGAAGCGTTGATGCGCAGGGCTCAGACTCCGCCGCCTGCAACGCAGTGAAAACCTGCAAAAATGCCGAAAAGACAGGACGCACTGCCGTCCTGTCTTTTGTCTATATCATTGCAAAACGCTTTTACCACTCCGTATTGCCGTTTAAGCGTTTGCACTCGGTGATGATATTGTGGGTATCGAGCATCTTGAGAGCCTTCACGAGGCTGCCCTTGAGCTTTATCTTTCCGGAGGTGAGTGCCTTCACGGTACTCAGCTCACCGGTCATGGTCTGAACAAAGGGATCGTAATCGCAGTCGGAGGTGTAGTCTGCCGCAGGTGCCTTATCTCTGCCTTCGCCGCGCTCAAGACTTACGAGAACGCCGTCCTTGAAGGTGTACATAAACCACACGGTATCGTTGCCGCACTGGGGGACCTTGTTGTAGCACTCGCACAGGGTCAGGGTGAGCTTGGAGGGAGTTTTGCCGGGTGAAAAGGTGTCCTTGACAAGAATTTCAAATTCCTTGCCCCATTCTTCGGTCAGAAACTTCATGTTTTTCTCCTTTAAAATTACCACTTATTTTCGACTTTCTCGGCAAAGCCGGGGAAGTCCTTTATTTCTATCACCTTGCCGTCATCGAGCACGGCCTTGCCGGTGAACAGTCCGAACACCTGATGCTGATCGCTTTTGAGTACCTTTGCATCGGTGCAGGACGCTCTGTCCAAAACAGGCTTAAAGTCCATTTCGAATCTTCCGTCGTCGGAGGTGAAGGTCCACGGCGACATATAATCCTTCTCGTTGCCGGGGATATTGAACTTCACCAGGCTTAGCTTGTGAGCCTTGCCGTTGTAAAACAGCATATTCTCACTGGCGGCCTCGGTATTGCCGAAGCCGTAGCCTATATTCCAGCCGAAGGGCACGCCGTCAACAACACCGGAGGCTGAGCCCCAGTACCATGTATTGTGATACGTCCAAACGCCTCTGCCCCAGTCGAGAACACCGAAGCTGTCCTCCGGCTCGAAAACGTAGGTCTTGCCGTCGTAGGTGACCTCGCCCTTTGCTCTCATGCAGTTTATTTTCTGATTATAGTAGAAATGCTTTTTCTTATCAAACGGGGTGCAGATGACCATGCTTTCCTCCGGCTCCTCTGTGAGCTCCACCTTGGCATACAGAGAACCGGCAGGGCCGAACTTCTTCATCTGAGCTATGAGGACACGCTTGCCCTTACCGTCGTTTTTAAAGCAAATGTCGTAATTCTTCGTACCGCTGTGAACGTCACCGACGACGCTCGTTTCGGGCAAATTCTTTTTGCCGTTGGGAAGAACGCTCATGGGACTTGTGGTTATCTCCCAGCCCTCCTCGAAATTGAGAAGGCTGATGGAGTCGAGACCCATATAGCCGTTGTCGGCAACGGTGAGTGCCAGTGCGAATCTTCCGTTGTTTATGAGGTAGTAGTCCCATTCTTTGATGCGGAGCTTGCCTGCCTTTATCGCCGCTCTCTCGTACATGGGCAAAAGCTTTTTGGCGTAGCCGGGCTCAAGAAGGTCACCGTCTGCGTTGAGCAGAGGTCTCACTGTCGTTATCTCGTGCTGCTGTGTCATTGTGCATCTCTCCTTTTCATGGTTCTTATATCACGACCCTTAAAGGGTAATTTTATATATTCACCGTCTATTCTGGAGCAGATCTGATCACCGTAGCGGCGGCGAAGCTCATCGCTTCCGCAGTTTGTGCTGATGACCGTCTTTTTGCCGTTAACAAGCCTTGTGTTTATGAGCGTATACAGTGCCGATACCGCCATGGGGGTCGGCATCTCGGTGCCGAGGTCGTCGAGTATCATGAGGTCGCAGTCGAGCATTCTCTCCGTCTTTTCCGCTGCCGAGGCTGCGGTATCCGCATCCCTTGCGAATTTGCGCTGCTCAAAGGCGTCAAGCGCGGAGGCTGCCGTATCGTAGCAGACGGAGAAACCGTTTTCCGCCACGGTTCTGGCTATGCATGCGGAAAGGTAGGTCTTGCCGAGACCCGTTCCGCCCTGAAACAGCAGATTAAGCGAGGACTTGCCGAAGTTCTTGGCATACTCACGGCAGGTCTCATACACGATCTCCATGCCAGCAGAGGCATCGCCGTAGAGCGAAAGATCGAATTTTTCAAAGCTCTCGTCGCCGTTTTTGAGCAGGACGCCGAGTTCGGCGGTGAGTTCTTTTTTATACAGTCTTTTCAGGCAGGAACACATCCTGCCCTCGACATAGCCCGTATCACGGCACTCACGGCAGGAGAATATCTCGTCGAGGTAATCCTCGGGGTAGCCCGCATCCTTCAGCAGCTCCCTTTTTCTTTTTTGGAGCGCAAGGCTTTCGCTCTCCAGCTCCGCTATAGCGGGCAGGGGCGACTTATCCTTTTTAAGCGTGAGACCGACAAGCTCCGCCATCTGAGTGCGCAGCCTTATATCGATGCTCTCTGTCTCGGGTATGCGGCGATATATGCGCTCCACCCTTGCAGAATGCTCCATCCTGTTTTCGCTGCGGAGCCTTTCCTGCTCCTCTCTTGCCTTTGCAAGCAGCTTTCCGTCAATAGCCATGCTCCACCTCAGCCGTTCTTAACCTTGTCGTATATTGATCTGAGCCTTGTAAGCTCCTCGTTTGACATGGATTCGGATTCGCCCTCACCCGCAGTCATGGGTCGGCGGGTGCGTCTGTCCTTCTCCTCGATGTCACGCAGGGAGCGGATGCCCTTTTGATCCCACGATGTGACTATCTTGTTCATGTAGCTCCACTTGAGTGAGCCGGTGTTCGTGACCGTGCGATCGTACGCCACGGCAAGCACCGTATCGTCATAGCCCATCTCGATCCACGAATACACATATTTGCGCTCCGTTGCCGTAAGCTCCCTGCCCCGAATTCCGAGGGCTGCTTTGATCCTCTCCGCAAGGGAGTTGCGGTTCTTCCTGTCGGCAACATATTCCTCCGCCTGCTCGATGGTCAGTATCTCGTTATTGACCCAGGAGTACGCCTCTTTTTCGATACTGCGCATCGAGGGCAGTCTGCCGGGGCCGTACTTTTCACGGAACAGCTCAACGCAGTAGTTCAAAAGCAGGAGTATGACCTCGGGAGGCAGGGCAAGGTGGTCGTATATCCCGAAAAGCGTTTTGAGATCGGGGCTTGAAAGCGATCTGCCAAGCAGCCGCTCCGCCTCCGTGAGTATCGCCTTAAATGCGCCGTCCCGTTCGGAGCGTTTTAATACATCGTTCACCGTGTACTGCGGCAGCTCATCCGCAGGCATGACAAGCGGCCGTGAAGCAGAGGGCTTATCCGCCCCCATTCTGCACAGCTTTTCATACGCCGTATCCATCTCGCCGAGGGTACGGCAAAGATCGGCGGCAGCACGGTCACCGTCATAGCTCCCCTCACGGCAAAGCCACAGCCAAAGCAGGGCAACATCGCCGTCATGGGCGGATATTAGCTTGTCCCTTATCACAGCATCGGGAAATTTTGACACCGCTTATACCTCTTTCATAGATTGTTTACACAGTTACACATTATAACATTAAATTTGACTTGTAGCAATAGCCACTTGTGTGCTATAATTCGTTTATTAAGGATGGAGAGGTATATCTATGCTGGAACTGCTTTCCCCCGCAGGTTCTCCCGAGGCAGTTATCGCCGCGGTACAGAACGGTGCGGATGCGATATATATGGGTCTGGGCGATTTCAACGCCCGTCGTGGCGCAAAGAATTTCGACCCCGACGAATTTGAAAAAGCGGTCAGGTATTGCCGCATTAGAGGCTGCAAGGTCTATGTCACCATGAACACCCTCGTTTCGGACAGGGAGATGGCGGCAGCCCTCGACACTGCGGGACTTGCATCCGAGATCGGTGCCGACGCGATACTCGTTCAGGATCTCGGTCTGCTCACCGTTTTGAGGCGTTCCCTGCCCGATATTCCCCTGCACGCCAGCACCCAGATGAGCATCCACAGTCTTGACGGTGTTAAGGCAGCGGCTGCAATGGGACTTACCCGTGCGGTGCTTGCACGAGAGCTGAGTATAGATCAGATACGCCACATAAGCCGCAACGCCCCCATCGAGACGGAGATCTTCGTCCACGGCGCACTGTGCTTTTCACATTCGGGGCAGTGCTATATGTCATCGCTCATCGGCCGCCGCAGCGGAAACCGGGGCATGTGCGCCCAGCCTTGCAGAATGGAATACAGTCTCGGCAGCAGGATGGAGGATCCCCATCCCCTTTCCCTCAAAGACAATTGCCTTATCGACAGGCTTGATGAGATCGAAGCAGCGGGAGTCTCCTGCATAAAGATCGAGGGCCGTATGAAACGGCCGGAGTACACCGCAGTCGTGACCAAGGTCTACGCCGATGTCCTGCGTGAGCACAGGAAGCCCACCGCCGAGGAATGGAGCATGCTTGAAACCGCCTTCTCCCGTGACGGATTCACTCAGGGCTACTTCGACGGCGACAGAAACGACATGTTCGGCACCCGTCCCGAAAACGCCTCCCCCGAGACGGAGAAGCTTTTCGCCGAGGCAAGGCGGGGCTACATCGATTCCGAGATAAGACGGGTACCGATAAAAATATTCTCCGTCATAAACGCAAAGCAGGCCGTTCAGGTCGGCGCTGTCGATTGTGACGGCAACAAGGTCATAGTAGCCGGCAAGGAGCCGGAGGGCGCAGTGCGCCAGTCCGTTGACGAGGAGTTCATCAACCGTCAGATGCGCAAGACGGGCGGCACCCCCTATTCCTGCACCGAGGTGCAAAGCCGTGTTCAGCCGGGTCTGTTTTTGAATGCGTCGTCCGTGAATGAGCTTCGCCGCAGGCTGCTCTCGGAGCTTACCGAAAAGAGAGCGTCGGCACCGCAGCGCAGAAGGCTGCCCATGCCGGTATCCCCCAAGGGCGTTGCGCCGATAAGCGACCCCGTGACGATATATCATGTCCTCAAGGCGGAGCAGCTTTCTCCGGAGCTTGCGGATCTTAAACCCGATTACATCTATGTCCCCGTGACGGAGCTTTACGAAAACTTCTCCGCGGTGAAGCCTTTCAGGGATAACGGCTGCGTTGTCGTTGCCGTGCTGCCGAGGGTCATAACCGACGATCGCCGTGCCGATATTTCAAACATGCTCAACGCACTGTACACATGGGGCATCCGTGAGGCTCTCGTCGGCAACATCGGCCATGTCTCCATGGCACTTCAGGCGAACATGCAGCTTCGTGCGGACTTCGGCATGAATGTCTTTAACGCATACAATCTGGAGCTTTTGTCGAAGCTTCGCTTCCTCTCCGCCACCGCATCCTTTGAGCTGAGGCTCGCTCAGGTGCGTGACATGCAAAAGTGCATTGACACCGAGCTCATAGTCTACGGCAGACTCCCGCTCATGGTCTCGGATCAGTGCGTTGTGAGCCATGCCTTCGGCAAGTGCAACTGCCAGAGCGGTGTCATGCTTTCCGACAGGAAGGGTTCCATGTTCCCCATCGTGCGTGAGTATGAGCATCGCAATGCGATATACAATGCTCACAAGCTCTTTATGGCGGACAAGAAGGAAGACCTTTACTCGGCGGGACTTTGGGGCATGCGTCTTTTGTTCACGACCGAAAGCGCAAGAGAGGTCACGGAAATAGCCAAGTGCTACAAGGGCATAGGCAGCTATAAGCCCAATGTTCTGACAAGAGGATTATATTACAGAGGCGTTGATTAAAATGAAACTGATACTCGCATCCGGCTCTCCGAGAAGAAAAGAGCTTCTTGAGATGCTGGGTCTTGAATTTGATATTTGTCCCGCGGTCGGTGAAGAAAAGGTGAAGGCGGGGCTTTCACCCAGAGAGACCGTGCGATCACTGGCAAGGCAGAAGGCAGCGGAAGTCGCGGCAGATCACCGTGATGCTCTCGTCATTGCGGCGGATACCGTCGTGAGCCTTGATGGGGAGATACTCGGAAAGCCGAAGAATGAGGAAGCGGCAAAAGAAATGCTTTCAAAGCTCTCCGGCAAGACCCACAAGGTCTATACCGGACTGTGCCTTGCATGCGGTGACGAGATGCTTTGCGGTGCCGAGGAGACCTCGGTGCGCTTCCGTGAGCTTACGGATGCCGAGATAGCCGCCTACATCGCCACCGGTGACCCGCTCGACAAGGCGGGAGCCTACGGCATCCAGGGCAAGGCGGCAAGATTCATCGAGGGCATAAGCGGTGACTATTACAATGTCATGGGTCTGCCCCTGTGCAGGCTGGACAGAATGCTTAAAACAATGGGAGTAGAGCTGTTATGAAGCAATATCTCAAGAAAAACGGCATAAAGCTCGGCGTCATCGTGTTTGTCATTGCCCTGATCGCCGGCGTCGGCGCATACTTTCTCCACGGCAATGCCGGCATCTTGACAAATCTCACCGGTGCCGTGAAGGCCCCCGTGCAGAGGATAGTCAGCTCCCTGAGCGAATGGCTCGAGGGTGTATACGGCTATGTGTACGAATACGATGAGCTTAAAGCCGACAACGAAAGACTTCGCTCCGAGCTTGCCGAAGCGCAGCAGGATGCAAAAGACGGCAAGGCGGCAGTCGAAGAAAACGAAAGACTGCGCAATCTTCTCGGCTTTGCGAAAAAGCACAGCGACATGAAGCTCGAATCGGCAAAGATCGTCTCGTGGTCGTCATCCAACTGGGCGCACTCCTTCACCATAAGCAAGGGCTCCGATGCCGGCATAGAGGTCGGTGACTGCGTTATCACGGAGTACGGCGTCCTTGTCGGTCAGATAACCGAGCTCGGCTCCTCATGGGCGGTGGTCAGCACCGTTATCGACATCAATACCGACATCGGTGCCTTCGTCTCCAACAACGGCAGCTCCGGACTTGTCGTCGGTGACTTCGCCCTCATGCAGGATGGCTACGCCAAGCTCACCTACCTTGCCGGCGGCACTCAGATATTCACCGGCGACGAGGTAGTTACCTCCGGATCGGGCGGTGCCTTCCCGCAGGGGCTGGTCATCGGCACCATCGAATCCGTCAAGGCGGAGGCGGGCGGTCAGATCGAGTACGGTCTCGTGAAGCCCGGCTGCGACCTCGACTCTCTCGTTCAGGTATTCATCGTAAAAGATTTTGAAGTGGTGGAATAAGTGCTTAATCGTTTTATCGAATGGAAAACGCTGCGAAGCATTTTGACCTTTGCGGTATATATAATCCTCGCCATGTTCCTGCAAAGCCTGCTCTTTTCCCGTTTGAGCATCTTCGGCTACAGGGGACTGATACTTCCCGCCGCGGCAGTAGCTGCGGGAATATACTCGGACGGCGTTAAAGGTGCGGTCTTCGGGCTGTTTCTCGGTCTTTTTGCCGATATGAGCTTTTCCGAAAATGTCGTGCTGTTCACGATCGTCTTCCCCGTCGTCGGCTTTGCCGCAGGACTTGCATCCATGTTCTATATCAACAAGAGCTTCTTCGCATTTTTCGTATTCTCTGCTGCGGCGATACTGCTGACCTCGCTGGTGCAGATGCTGTCCGTCGTCATATTTGACGGTGCGGAACTCTTCCCCGCTTTATTGACGGCACTTATCCAAACTCTGCTGTCACTCATCCCCGCTGCCGTACTTTACCTTCCGTTCAGACACAAATAAGAGGATCCCCTATGAGAACTATCAAAAAAGACAGGATAATCGTGCTTGCCTCGGTGCTTGCGCTGCTGCTCATCATATACCTCGTTGCCCTGTATAATCTCCAGATCATCGAGGGCAAGGCGTATTACGAGGAGAGCCGCAACTTCACGACAACGACCTCCACGGTCGTCGCCGCAAGAGGAAACATTCTCGACCGCTACGGTCGTGTTCTCGTCACGAACAAGTCCTGCTACAATCTTACGATCAACATAAACGAGCTGTTTCCTTCGGATAACAGTGTTGATTCCAATGCCGTCATACTCGAGCTTATAAACATGGTGCGTGAGTACGGCGATGATTATATCGACGATCTGCCGATAACAAAGCAGCCTCCGTTTGAATATACGGAGATGTCGTCGGTCGATAAGGCGAGGCTCGATAAGTACAAGGCAAACCGAGGCCTCGATGCAAACGCAAGCGCCGTCGAGGTGCTGTCCGATATGCACACGAGGTACAGCGTCGATTCCAACTACTCCGCCGAAGAAGCGAGAGCCATAATCGCAGTCCGCTATGCGGTCAATGTCCGCTACCTTATAAATACCTCGGACTATGTTTTCGTCGAGGATGCCGATATGGAGCTCATATCGCAGATACTCGAAAACAATGTCGTCGGTGTCAGCATAAAGGAATCCTATGTCCGTGAATACAACACCGAATACGCCTCGCACATTCTCGGCTATGTCAACTGGATAAGCAACGATCAGTATGAGACCTATGTCATCAACATGGGCTACGCTGCCGATACCAAGGTCGGTCAGGAGGGTGCGGAGCTTGCCTTTGAAAAGTATCTGCATGGTACAAACGGTGTCGTTCAGACGACAACCGCCCCCGACGGCACCGTTGTCAGCACGGAGTATATAAAAGAACCCGTCCCCGGCAACAATGTCTACCTCACGATAGACAGTCAGCTTCAGGAGATAACGGAGCGTGCCCTGCAAAACGGTGTCGCTCAGATCCGTGAAAAGATAAGGCAGCAGCAGGAGGAGGACGGCGATATTCCCGAAGGCTCCGAGCCCAAGGAATCCAAGGCAGGTGCCGCAGTAGTAGTCGTCGATGTAAAAACCGGTGAGCCGCTTGCCATCGCAAGCTGCCCGACCTACAGTGCGGCAGAGCTGCTGGAGAACTATTCGGAGCTTATTTCCGATCCCACCAATCCGCTGTTTAACCGTGCGCTTCAGGGCGTTTACGCTCCCGGCTCCACCTTTAAGCCCGCAACGGCGATAGCCGCTCTGTCGGAAAAAATAATCAGCACCGCAACGGTCGTAAACTGCGAAGGTAAGTACGACCGCTACGAGGCAGAGGGCTACGCCCCTCAGTGCTGGAACCACTATGGCCACGGCGACGAAAATCTTGTCGATGCTCTTAAGGACTCCTGCAACATCTTCTTCTACGATACCGGCCTTAATACCGGCATAAACAACATGGCAGAGTACGCCGCGCTTCTCGGTCTGGGCGAAAGCACCGGCATCGAGCTTCCCGAAAGCACCGGCAACATGTCCAATCCCGACAACCACTTTGAGCTGGTCGGCGAAGTCTGGACGGCAGGTGACGCAATGCAGGCCGCTATCGGTCAGTCGGACAGCGTTTTCACCCCGCTCCAGCTTGCGGAATACTGTGCCACCGTCGCAAACAGCGGCGTTCGCCACTCCGCCTCTATTCTCAAGAGCGTCAGAAGCTTCGACTACAGTGACAACATTTACGAGCGGGAGGACGAGATCTTAAGCACCGTCGAGCTTGAGCAGTACAATTGGGATGCCATCCACCAAGGCATGTACCTTGTCGCAAACGATCCCATAGGCTCCGCATACAGTGCGTTCCGCGGCTACACGGCATCGTCCGTTGCCGCAAAGACCGGCACGGCACAGAAGGGCAAGCTCTTAAACGACAGTATTTTCATCTGCTACGCCCCCTTTGAAGACCCCGAAATAGCCATAGCCGTCGTGGTCGAGGAAGGCAGTGCCGGTTCAAACGGCGCACCTATTGCCCGTGAGATACTCGAGGCCTACTTCAGCATCCAGACCGCCACCGATGTCACCGAGACGGAAGGCAAACTTTTAAAATAATCTGATAAAAACATTGAAACACGCCGAAAAAATGTATATAATAGTCCATTATCAAGAAACGGCGAAATATCATTGCAACGGAGGATAACTATGAATATTGCACTCATGGCACACGACAGAAAAAAAGAACTGATGGTTCAGTTTTGTATAGCCTATTGCGGTATTCTTGCCGAGCATTCGGTCTGTGCTACCAACACAACGGGCAAGCTCGTATCCGAAGCAACGGGTCTTCCGGTCACCCTGTATATGCATGCGGATCAGGGCGGAGCGCAGCAGATAGGCGCAAGGATCGCCTACAACGAGATCGACCTCGTGCTGTTCTTCTGCGATCACGCAAACCCCAACGGCTTTGACGATATTAACAGGATCGAGCGTCTGTGCGATCAGTATCAGATACCCTTTGCCACCAATGCGGCAACGGCCGAGGTGCTTGTTCAGGGTCTGCGCCGAGGCGACCTCGATTGGCGCAATATCGTAAATCCCAAACGCAGATAAGCCCACGCAAAAGAGAATATAATGCTGCCGACGACAAAACCGCTTTCGGCAGCATTTTAAAGTATTACTAATTTGCGCTATCGGCTGCGCCCTCAGTGCCGCACGGGGGATGCCGCACCGGTAACGACGACAAAGGCGGCAGATTGGAACAATATGAGTAAAATCGAACCCCGCACCCTATCGGGCTTTATGGAGCTGCTTCCCGCTCCCCAGATGAAAATGGAGAAGATGAAGGACACCCTCTCCCGCTGCTATTCGCTCTACGGCTTCACCCCCCTCGACACCCCCGTTATCGAGTCGGCGGAGGTGCTGCTTGCAAAGGGCGGCGGTGAGACCGAAAAGCAGATATACCGCTTTTCAAAGGGTGACAGCGATCTTGCGCTGCGCTTCGATCTCACCGTTCCTCTGGCAAAGTATGTGGCACTGAATTACGCAAAGCTCTCCTTCCCCTTCCGCCGCTATCAGATCGGCAAGGTGTACAGAGGCGAAAGGGCGCAGCGAGGCCGCTTCCGTGAGTTTTATCAGGCGGATATAGACATCATAGGCGACGGCAAGCTCGACATCATAAACGAAGCCGAGATACCGGCGATAATCTACCGCAGCTTTACGGAGCTGGGACTTAGTCGCTTTAAGATAAAGGTCAACAACCGCAAGCTCTTAAACGGCTTCTTCTCACTTGCCGGTATGAGCGAAAAGGCTCAGGATATTATGCATGCCATCGACAAGATGGACAAGATCGGCGCAAACGCAGTCCGCAGGATACTTATGGATGAGCTGAAGATGTTCAGCCACAAGGCGGACGATGTTATGGACTTCATGGCGATAAACGGCAGCGTTGCCGAGGTCATGGAGGGGCTTTCCCGCTACAAGGGCATGGACGAGACCTTCGACCTCGGACTTTCCGAGCTTGAGACTGTCACCAAGTATCTCTCCGACTTCGGAGTTCCGGAGGAGAATTTTGCGATCGACCTTTCCATCGCAAGAGGGCTTGACTACTACACCGGTACGGTGTATGAGACGGAAATGCTCGATCATCCGGAGATAGGCTCCGTCTGCTCCGGTGGCAGGTACGATAATCTTGCCGAGTACTACACCGACCGTTCACTCCCCGGTGTCGGTATATCTATAGGTCTGACAAGGCTTTTCTACGTTCTCAATGAGCAGGGTCTTTTGTCCGATGAGACGGTGACCGCTCCTGCGGATGTTCTGGTCATTCCCATGACCGAGGACCCTTCCTGTGCAATAGCCTCCGCTACCGTGCTCAGAGATGCCGGTATCCGTACACAGATCTATTGCGAGAAGAAAAAGTTCAAGGCAAAGATGAGCTATGCCGATAAGATCGCCGTTCCCTATGTGATCTTCATCGGTGAGGATGAGATAAAAAGCGGCACGGTGTCGCTAAAGGATATGAAGTCGGGAGAACAGAGTATGCTCGGCATTAAAGATGCCGCCGAGCTCATAGCAAAGGAAACCGAGAGGCTAAGCTCTATCCCCGTTATCAAGGAGGATAAATGATATGACACAGATGCGTACACATAACTGCGGTGAGCTGAGGATCGAAAACGCAGGCGAAAGCGTAAAGCTCGTAGGCTGGATGGAAAACGTCCGTGAGGTCGGCAACAACTTTGCCTTCGTCGTTCTGCGTGACTTTTACGGTACCTCCCAGATCGTCATCGAGTCCGAGGACATGATGAAGATCGTAAAGGGTCTCAACAAGGAAAGTACAATTTCCGTTGAGGGCAAGGTACGTGAGCGTGACAGTAAGAATCCCAAGCTCCCCACCGGTGACATTGAGGTCGTCCCCGAGAAGATCGAGGTGCTCGGCCGCTGCCGCTATAATGAGCTGCCCTTTGAGATCAACCGCAGCTTGGATGCAGACGAAACCGCAAGACTCAAGTATCGCTATCTCGACCTCAGGAATCCTGCGGTCAAGAAGAACATCGTGCTTCGCTGCAACGTCGTTGCGGCACTGCGTCAGGCTATGACGGAGCACGGCTTCCTTGAGATCACCACACCGATACTCACAGCCTCCAGCCCCGAGGGTGCGAGAGACTATCTTGTCCCCGCAAGAAAGCACCCCGGCAAGTTCTATGCACTGCCGCAGGCACCTCAGCAGTTTAAGCAGCTTCTCATGACCTCCGGCTTCGACCGCTACTTCCAGATTGCGCCCTGCTTCCGTGACGAGGACGCAAGAGGCGACCGCAGCCCCGGTGAGTTCTATCAGCTCGATATGGAAATGGCATTCGCCACTCAGGAGGATGTTTTCTCCGTCATTGAGGATGTTCTGCCTCCCGTTTTTGCAAAGTACGGTACTTATAACATAGCATCCTCCGCCCCCTTCCGCCGCATTCCCTTTGAGGAAGCGATGGAAAAGTACGGCACCGATAAGCCCGACCTCCGTATTGACCTCGAAGTAAAGGACATCAGCGACCTTTGCACAGACAGCGGCTTTGCTCCCTTTGACGAGGGCACCGTCAAGGCGATAGTCGTCACCGACTGCGACATGACGAGGAAGAATATCGACAAGCTTTGCACCGCAGTCGAGGTTCAGGCGGGTGCCAAGCCCTATTGGTTCAAGGTCGATGAAAACGGTGAGATCGTCGGCGGCGTA